>JAQSXQ010000718.1 GCA_029256565.1 Mycobacterium sp. | reverse complement strand
AAGGCCAAGGAGCAGCAGCTCCACTCCTTGACCTACGCCTACCGTGACCGCAAGGCGCGCAAGGGCGACTTCCGCAAGCTGTGGATCTCCCGCATCAACGCCGCGGGCCGCGCCAACGGCATCACCTACAACCGGCTGATCCAGGGTCTCAAGGCCGCTGGAGTCGAGGTGGACCGCAAGAACCTCGCCGAGATCGCCGTGAGCGACCCGGCTGCGTTCACCGCCCTCGTCGAGGTCGCCAGGAAGGCGCTCCCCGAGGACGTCAACGCCCCGTCGGGCGAAGCCGCCTGACACCGCTGACCGAGAAGTCCAATAGGGTAGCTGCGGCGATCAAGCTGCAGCGTCCCGTTGGACGCCGCCACGCCGCACGCTTTCTCGCCGAGGGTTCCAACCTCGTCGAGTCGGCGTTGCGGCGTGGTCTCGTAGACGAGGTCTTCGTCACCGAGGCCGCAGCCGACCGGTTTCGCGACCTCCTGATCGACGCCCCCGTTCAGCTGGTGACCGAACGCGCTGCAAAGGCGTTGTCGGACACGGTCACACCCGTCGGGCTGGTGGCGGTATGCCGGATGCCAGAGGTGACGCTCGACTCCGTGCTGGAAGCGCCTCGACTGGTGGCCGTCGCGGTCGACACCGCCGACCCCGGTAACGCCGGGACGCTGATCCGGCTCGCCGACGCCCTTGGCGCCGATGCTCTCGTCCTTGCCGGCGACAGCGTCGATCCCTACAACGCGAAGTGTCTGCGTGCCTCGGCGGGCAGCATCTTCTCGGTGCCGGTCGTCGACGCGCCCGACACCCTCGCGCTGATAGCCGAACTGGTGCACGCGGAGCTGGTGGTGATGGCCGCGACGCTCGACGGCGAGACGTCGCTCGACGACGTGAACCTCGCCGTGCCGACGGCGTGGCTGTTCGGTTCCGAGGCGCACGGTCTGCCCGTCGAGGTCGCCGAGGCAGCCGACGTCCGCGTGCGGATCCCGATGGCCGGTGGCGCGGAGAGCCTCAACGTCGCGGCCGCAGCGGCGATCTGCCTGTACGAGAGCGCCAGGGCTACCCGCTGAGCAGTCCCCGCGCCACGTGCGTGATCTGGACCTCGTTGCTGCCTGCGTAGATCATCAGCGACTTGGCGTCGCGCGCGAGCTGCTCGACCCGGTACTCGGTCATGTAGCCGTTGCCGCCGAAGATCTGGATGGCCTCCATCGCGACGTCCGTTGCGGCCTGCGAGCAGTACCACTTCATCGCCGATGCCTCGGCCAGCGAGATCGGTGTGCCTGTCTGAGCGGCCTCGATTACGCGAAACAGCATGTTGCGCACGTTCATCCGCGCCACTTCCATCGTCGCCAGCTTGAGCTGGATCAGTTGGAATTGGCCGATCTCCTGGCCCCACAGCTTCCGTGACTTCGCGTAGTCGACGGACAGCCGCAGACACTCCTCGATGACGCCGAGCGACATCGCTGCGACCCCGATGCGCTCGGAGGAGAAGTTCGACTTCGCGCTGTCGCGCCCGTCGCCGGACGCGTTCTCCTCCGTCTCACCGAGCAGCCGGTCGCGCCCGAGGCGCACGTCGCTGAAGAAGAGTTCACCGGTGCGCGAGCTGTGAATGCCCATCTTGCGCATCGGCTTCGATTGCACGAAGCCGTCCATGCCCTTGTCGAGGACGAAGGTGAGTACCTTGCGCTTGCGCTTGTCCACGCTGCGGTCGCCATCGTCGAGCTTCGCGTAGACCACCGTCACGTCGGCGTCGGGACCGTTGGTGATGAACGTCTTCTGTCCATTGAGGATGTAGTCGTCACCATCGCGGACCACCGACGTCGTCATGCCCCCGAACGCATCGGAGCCGGAGTCGGGTTCGGTGATCGCCCAGGCGCCCACCTTCTCGTAGGTCACCAGTTCCGGCAGCCAACGCTCCTGCTGCGCCAGGGTGCCCCGGGAGGCGATGGTGGGCACGGTGAGTCCCAGGCTGACGCCCAGACCGGTGACCACGCCCATGCTGACCCGGCACAGCTCGCTGATGAGCACGAAACCCATGCCGGCCTGATCGCCGCCGCCACCGAACATGCCGCCCGATGCCGACTTGCCCGACGATTCCGACCCGTCGCGCATCTTGGCGGCCTGATCTCCTTGTCCACGAAGTCGCGAACGGCGTCGCGTACGGCAAGGTCGACCTCGGACCATTCGAGCATGTGTCAGGCTGCCTTTCGTCGATCCCGACGGTCACACTATTCGTGACAACGGGCGTTGTCCACGGCTCGCCGGCGGCTGCTGCGCAACGGTGGCTGGACCGATGCGGCGTTGCGACCTCCTTGATCAAGATCGCTTGACCAGCGTCTTCTTCGGTGACGGGGGCGCTGCGCGCCGACGTCGTTGCCGGTCGATCCGAGCGCCACCTAGGGTTGAGTAGTGGATGTCGAATCGTCGGACGACCGATCCGACGGGCAGGACCGTGTCGGATCGGGTTATGGCGCGAGCGGTCCGCTGGGTTGGCTTAAGGCCACCAACCACAGCCCGGGCGTCGTCGACTTCGTCAGGCGGGCCCGACGCGCGCTTCCCGGCGACCCGGATTTCGGTGATCCGTTGTCGGCGGCGGGGGTTGGTGGTCCACGTGCGGCAGCGCGCGCAGCCGACCGCATTTTGGATCGGCATGCCGCTTCCCGCGAGGTGAGCCTCGGCGCGCTGCAGGTCTGGCAGGCCCTCACCGAGAGGGTGTCGGGACGTCCCGCCTACCGCGAGGTGACGCTGGTGTTCACCGATCTGGTGGGGTTCTCGGACTGGTCGCTGTCGGCGGGTGACGACGCGACGCTGCGGTTGCTGCGACGCGTGGCCCAGGTGATGGAGCCGCCGCTGCTTGCCGCCGGTGGCCAGATCGTCAAGCGGATGGGCGATGGCGCGATGGCAGTCTTCACCGACCCGACGACCGCGGTACGCGCCGTGGTCGCCGCGCTGGAGGCGGTCAAAACCGTTGAGGTCGACGGGTATACGCCGCTGATGCGTGCAGGCGTGCACACCGGCCGACCGCAGCGCATCGGTTCCGACTGGCTTGGCATCGACGTGA
>JAQSXQ010000717.1 GCA_029256565.1 Mycobacterium sp. | reverse complement strand
CGGAGGGATTTGAACCCTCGGACGGGGGTTACCCGTCACACGCTTTCGAGGCGTGCTCCTTAGGCCGCTCGGACACGCCACCGTGTGGCAGCTTACCGGCAACCGCGCCGCGCCCCTAATCGCGCCCAGACTGCGGGGAGATCGTTACCGAGGCCGATTTCGCGATCTGGCAGCAGTCTCGGCAGCGCAGGACGGGTCAGCGCATCCGCGCGAAGAACGCCTCCAACGGCGCGGCGCACTCCTGCGCCAACACCCCACCCCGGACCTCCGGGCGATGGGTGAGCCGCCGGTCGCGGACCACGTCCCACAGCGAGCCGACCGCACCCGTCTTCGGCTCCCACGCCCCGAACACCACCCGCGCCACGCGGGCCATCACCAGCGCGCCCGCGCACATCGTGCAGGGTTCGACGGTCACCGCCAGGGTCGTGCCCTCGAGTCGCCACCCATCGCCCAACGCCTTGGCCGCGGCGCGCATCGCGATGATCTCCGCGTGGGCAGTCGGGTCGCCCAGTTCCTCTCGGGCGTTGGCAGCCCGGGCCAACTCGACGCCGTCGGGACCGAACACGACCGCCCCGATCGGGACGTCGGCCGGCCCTGCCGCCGAGGCGGCCTCGAGCGCGAGGCGAATCAAGCGCTCGTCGGGCGAGCTCAACGATCGAGTTTGTCGAGCACCGCCGCCAGTTCGTCGGCGAAGCCCATCTCCTGGGCGATGCGGCCGAGCTGCTCATCGGCGTACTCGTCGTCGGAGAGGATGATGCTCAACACGCTGTCGGACAGCCCTAGGTCGGAGAGCAGACCGAGGTCGCCTTCCTCGAAGGGGTCCTCGTCCTCGAGGTCGTCGAGGTCCATGTTCGCGTCGAGCTTGCGCAGCACCTCTTCGGCGATGTCGTAGTCCAGTGCCGCGGTGGCGTCGGACAGGAACAGCCGAGTCCCCGCGGGCGCTGGCCGGACGATCACGAAGAACTCGTCGTCGATGTCGAGGAGCCCGAAAACCGCTCCCGCGCTGCGCATCTCGCGCAGCTCCGTCTCAGCGGCCTTGAGGCTCGTCAACGCGGCGCGTGCCATCGGCGTGCAACGCCACTTCCCATCCTCGCGAACGACGGCGATGCCGAAACCGTCGGGGAGGTCTGCGGCCTGGTTCTGCGCCTGTGCACGCTGTGCTCCCATGAGCTAGACGCTAGTCCTCGACGACGCCCTTTGACCAGCGGTGAAGGCCAAGCCCTGCGCCACCTCGGCGAGGTCGTATGCCAACCTAGATTCATGGGGAGTCCACGGAGCAGACCGCAGGTCTGCGTACTCGGCTTGGGATTGATCGGCGGATCGCTGATGCGGGCCGCCAAGGCCAGCGGCTTGGACGCATTCGGCTACAACCGCTCCATGGACGGGGTCGAGGCCGCGCGCTTCGACGGCTTCGACGCCTCCAACTCCCTCGACGGCGTACTGGAACGGGCCGCGGAGACCGACGCGCTGATCGTGCTGGCCGTGCCGATGCCTGCGCTGCCCATCATGCTCGACCACATTCGCAGCACAGCGCCCGATTGCGCGCTGACCGACGTCACCAGCGTCAAAGGCGCTGTCCTACAGGCAGTGCGCAAGCACGATCTCGCCGAGCGCTTCGTCGGTGGCCATCCGATGGCCGGCACGGCGCACTCCGGTTGGGCGGCGGGCGACGCGAAGCTCTTCGTGGGCGCTCCGTGGGTGCTCAGCGTCGACGACGGCGTGGACCCGTCGGTGTGGGCGACGGTCATGCACCTGGCGTTGGCCTGCGGTTCCTTCGTGGTGCCAGCGCGAGCCGACGAGCACGACGCCGCGGCCGCTGCCATCTCGCACCTGCCGCACCTGCTGGCCGAGGCGCTGGCCGCCACGGCAGGCCACGTCCCGCTCGCGTTCGCGCTGGCCGCCGGGTCCTTCCGCGACGGCACGCGGGTCGCGGCCACGGCACCGGACCTGGTGCGGGCGATGTGCGAGGCGAACTCCGAGCAGCTGCTCGGGTCGTTGGACCAGGCCATCGACCTGCTCACGAGGGCACGCGCCAGCCTGGCCGGAACGGGGTCGGTGGCCGAACTCGTCGAAACCGGCCACGCGGCCCGGATGCGCTACGACAGTTTCAGCAGGCCACAGATTTTGACGACGACGATCGGCGCCCCCGACTGGCGCGACGAACTCGCCGCGGCCGGCCGGGCCGGCGGGGTGATCAGATCCGCTCTGCCAGTCCTGTAGCCGATGGTCTCGAGTTCGACGGTCAGGTCGGGCAGGCGGACGTAGACGACCGGCAACGACACCGACTCACCACTGCGGTGCACACCGGTGCGGCGGATCGGCAGGGCGTTGAAGAACGGGCTGAACGCCACGTCGACGTCCAACGCGGTCGCGAACGCCGAGCGCTTCGTCTGATTCTGGTGATCCTGGACCAGCCACATGTTCTCTTCGTCACGGGCGATCGACAGTTGGCGCTCGCGTTCGGCCAACGTCACCGTGACCGACAGCCGCTTGGTAGCGCCTGCGTCGTTGGTGACGAGGTCGTACGACGCACTGAACGCGGGATGCGTATCCGACGCGGCGGCCACGATGCGGCCATACGCCTTGATGCGGTTGCCCGACACTTGTACCCGGACCGACTCCATCCGGGTGCAGTCGTGGGCACGCCACGTCAGTACGGACGGCCAGGTACCTGGGATCTCCTCGGAGCGGTCTGCTGCACTCACCCCTCTACCGTATGCGACGGACCCTCGCGTTCGTAGCGGGCTGGTGAACTGGCTCCAGATCGAGACGAACCCGCGCTCGAGAGAGCGATCTCGTCGCTCAGGAACGGCTGCGGCAGGTCGCCCGAACGGCGGAAGCGGTCGGCGCCCGGTTCGGCCGCCCACACCGCGAAGGCCAGCAGCGCGTCCAGGATGAGGGCGAGCGCCGTCACCATCAGCGCGCCGACGAGCGCCAGGTAGAACTCCCTGACCTTGATGCCGTCGATGAGGTATCTGCCGAGTCCGCCGAGGCTGGCGTACGCGGCGACGGTCGCCGTGGCGACGATCTGCAGCGTCGCGGTCCGGAGCCCGCTGAGGATGAGCGGCAGGGCGTTGCGCACCTCGACGCGGAGCAGCACCTGCATCTCGGTCATGCCCATCGATCGGGCGGCGTCCACCACCGCGCGGTCGACGTTGGCGATGCCGGAGTACGTGCCTGCCAGCAGTGGCGGGATGCCGAGCAGCATCAGCGCGACGGTCGGCGGGATTAGCCCGAGACCCCACAGCAGCACGCCGAGCAGCAGGACCCCGAGGGTCGGTAGCGCGCGCAGTGCGTTCACGCCGGTGACCACGAGGAAGGTGCCGCGCCCGGTGTGACCGATCACCATGCCGATCGGGATGGCGATGAGCGCCGAGAACAGCACCGCGATGGCGGTGTACTCGAGGTGCTCGATGATGCGTGCGCCGATTCCGGCAGGGCCCGCCCAGTTCGCGGCGGTGAAGATGTACGAGAGCGCCTGCGAGAGGAAGTTCACCGCGCACCCGCCTTGGACGTCCGGCCGGCCGCGCGGTCGGTGCGCACCCACGGTGTGGCGAGCTTGCCTGCCAACATGATCAGCGTGTCGATCACGATCGCGAGGACGAAGATGGCGATGATGCCCGCGATGATCTGATCGCTCTTGTCGGCCTGGTAGCCCTCGGTGAACCAGGTCCCGAGGCCACCGATGCCGATCACCGAACCCACCGACACCATGGAGATGTTGGTGACGGCGACGACGCGCAAGCTGGCGACGAGCACCGGGACGGCGAGCGGCAACTCCACCTTGATGATTCGCTTCAGCGGCGTGTAGCCGACGGCGGTGGCCGCGTCCAGCACGGCTGGCGGAAGCGCGTCGAGCGCCTCTGGCACCGCCCGCACGAGCAGCGCAACCGTGTACAGCGTCAGCGCCACGATGACGTTGGCCTGGTCGAGGATTCGAGTCGGAATGACGAGCGGCAGCACGACGAACAGGGCGAGCGACGGGATGGTGAAGATGATGCTCGCCGTTATCGTCGTGATCCGCCGCAGCGTCCTCGTCCGATGCACGAATGCCCCCAGCGGGACCGCGATCAGCAACCCGAGCAGCAGTGGGAGCAGCGACAACCACAGGTGGATGAGCGTCAGCTCCCACGCGTCGTCGAGATGGGTGAGCAGATAGTTCACGCGGTCTGCTCACCCCAGTGGTCGCGCGGGCGGTTCTTGAGCGCAGCCAGTACGTCGTCGGCCCGGACCCCGCCGATCACCTGCTTGTTCGCGTCGACGGCCACTCCGAGGCCCGACGGCGACGACAGCGCAGCGTCGAGCGCCAACCGCAGCGAACCACCCGGCACGAAGAGAGAACCACCGGCAATCGTGCTGTCGTACAACGACTTTCCGTGCCGGTGCAGACCCACGCCGCTGGCGTCGATCCATGCGAACGGAGACCCGTCGGGCCGGATCACCAGAGCCCACTCGCCCGGCTTCAGGTCGAGCGCGTCGACACCCGGCTCACCGACGGTGCGCACGTCGTGCAGCGGGAGGTCCCTGGCGTCGGTG
>JAQSXQ010000716.1 GCA_029256565.1 Mycobacterium sp. | reverse complement strand
CAGACCGTGCTCGCCCAACTCAACCCGGGGCTCGACAACTGCACCCTGGTCGACGGGCGGCTGTTCGTCTCGAACTTCACCGGTGAGATCACCGAGATCCTGGCGGGCGGCGCGACCTCGACGACACTGCCCGGCGCATTGAACTGGCCGCTGGACCTGGCGGTCGGTCACGACGGCACCGTCTACGTCGCCGACGGGACCTACTTCTACGCCGTGACGCCCGACGGCTCGCTACGCACGGTCGGCATGCTGTTCTCGCCCGGCTACCCCGGCTTCCTGCGCGGCCTGGTGCCGTCGGGGCCGGGCGAGTTCGTCGTCACGACGTCCGGGGGGCAGATCGCCCGCTATCGCCCCGGCAGCGACGAAACCGACTACCTCGCAGACGGTTTCGACCAGCTGTACGGCGTCGCGGTCGTCGGCTCCGACGTCGTGGCCGTCGAGCAGGGCACCGGTCGGGTGCTGTCGGTCGGCGCAGGCGGCGTCGACGTGCTGGCGAGCGGTCTCGACGAGCCGGTCGGCGTCACCGTGACCGCCGACGGCACCGTGTTGGTCAGCGAGCTGGGCCGAGTGGTGAAGGTGACCTCCTCGGGTGTCGAGACCGTCGTCGACGATCTGGTTCGCCCGCAGGGTCTGCTGGCCACGGCGGGCGCACTGTACGTCGTCGACGCCGGCCAGAAGGCAGTCCTCGCCGTGAACCCGACCACCGGCGCCCGCGAGACGATCGCGGCGGGCCTGCCGGTCGGGCCGCCGCCCGGCGTCGTGCCCAAGCCGTTGAAGGGCATGCCGCCGTTCTCCGGTCCGCAGGGCCCGTTCGCGGGAATCGCCCAGGGTCCGGACGGCACGCTGTACGTGTCGGCCGACGGCGAGGGCAGCGTGCTGGCGCTGCGCAGGAACGTCTAGTGAGCACCGAGCTGGGGACGTCGGTGGACCACCGCTACCTGCAGGTGGCGCGCACCCTGCGCAAGGAGATCGTCGACGGGGTCTACCCGGTCGGCACCCAACTGCCCACCGAACACGAACTGCGCGAGCGGTTCGGCGTCAGCCGCTACACCGTGCGCGAGGCGCTGCGCAGGCTGCGCGACGACAATCTGGTCTCGTCGCGACCGCGCGCGGGCACGATGGTGGTCGCCCGCGACGCGTCGAATTCGTATGCCCAGGAGGTGATGTCGATCAACGATCTGCTCGCGTTCGCCGCGGGTGCACGGTTCGCGATCGACTCCAACGCCATGGTGACCGTCGACGACGACCTCGCCGCCCACACCGGCCTCTCCGTCGGCACACAGTGGCTCGCCGTCCTCGGGACACGCGAGGTCGACGGCGATCCCGTGCCCATCTGCCGGACCGAGTACTACGTCAACCGCGCGTTCGCCGCCGTCGGGAGGCTGCTGCACCGCCACGACGGGCCGATCTTCCCGCTGATCGAGGATCTGTTCGGGGTCAGCGTCGTCGAAGTGCACCAGGAGATCTCGGCCGTCAGCGTGTCGGCCGACCTCGCCGATCGCCTCAAGGTCGACCAGGGCAGCGCCGCCCTGGAGATGCGCCGCACCTACACGACATCGGATGGGGAGATCGCCCAGGTGACCGTGAACACCCACCCCTCGTCGCGATTCCGGCACTCGATGACCATGCGGCGAGTGAAGGCTTGACCGCCCGCGTGGACACGACGCACCCGGGGCGACGGACGGTGGCAGGCCGGACCATCCGGTGGGACGACGAGTTCGCCGCCCGGGCGTACGCGGCCGGGATGTGGGTCGAGTCGACCCTCGCCGACGAGTTGCGGCGGGCAGCGCGGGACACCCCGGACCGAATCGTGCTGGTGGACGGCACGGTACGGCTCACCTGCCGCGACCTGCACGGCCGCGCCGAAGCCCTCGCCGCGGCGCTCACCGCCCGGATGCCCTCGGGTAGCGTGGTGTCGTTCATGCTGCCGAACTGGCACGAGGCGGCCGTCGTGTATCTCGGCGCCACGCTCGCGGGCATGGTGGTGAACCCCATCCTGCCGTCGCTGCGCGACCACGAGCTGCGGTTCATCCTCGCCGATGCCCACTGTCGGATGATCTTCATCCCGAGCACCTTCCGTGGCCACGACTACGCCGCGATGCTGGACCGCGTCACCGACGCCCTCGACGTGCCACCGGAGGTGGTGGTGCTGCGCGGGGACGCAGGCGCACACACCGCGTTCGACGACCTGGGCGAGGCATCTGCCGAGCCTGCCGCGGCGGCACGCACTGGTCGGTCGATCCGGGTGACCGGTTCCTGGTGCCGTCCCCGATCGCGCACATCGGCGGGTCGATCTACGCCTTCGAATGCCCGCTGCTGCTCGGGTCGACGGCCGTGCTGATGGAACGGTGGGACGCCGACGACGCGGTCGCGACGATGCTCGCCGAGGGATGCACGCACATGGCCGGTGCCACCCCATTCCTCGATGGTCTGCTCGGCGCCGCCGAACGCGCGGGATCCGCGCTGCCCGACCTGAAGGTGTTCATCTGCGGTGGGGCGTCCGTACCGCCGTCGCTGATCCGCAGGGCGACTGCCTACTTCGCCCGCGCGGACGTCTCACGGGTCTACGGATCCACCGAGGTGCCGGTCACGACCGTCGGTGCTCTCGGAGAGCCTGACGTGGCGGCTGACACCGACGGCAGGCCTGGCATCGCCGACGTATGGCTGGTGGCCCGCGATCCCGGTGGCATGGGCGGTCAAACGGGCGAGATCC
>JAQSXQ010000020.1 GCA_029256565.1 Mycobacterium sp. | reverse complement strand
GATCTTCTCGATGACCGGCGCACCCGACTCCGGGTCGCGGACGTCCGGGTCGCGGACGTCGGGGTCGACGTCGACTTCGGGGCTCTCCCCGGGAGCCAGCACCACCGCGATCGGATCACCCACGGCGATCTTGGTCCCCGGCTCGGCGATGAACCGCGCGAGCACTCCGGCCACTTCGGCGGCGTATTCGACCAGCGCCTTGTCCGTTTCGATCTCGGCGATCGGATCGCCGATGGCGATCGGCTGCCCTTCGGTTACCAGCCAGGACTGGATTACCGCCTCGGTCGCGTTGGCCAGCACCTCAGGCATTCGCACGATGGTGGGCATCAGTGCATCTCTCCGGCAGCGTGTCCCATGGCGGCGCGCATCTTCTCCAGGCCGGCCACGATCTGTTCGGTGCCGGCGATGGCGGCGCGCTCGAGCACCCGGGAGATGCTCGGCGACGCTTCCTCCCCGGAAACCCGTTCCACGGGTTGGTCCAACCAGTCGAACAGTCGGCGTTGAATCTCGTCGGCCAGCCAGCCGCCGTAGGAGCTTCCGCGCGCGCCCTGCTCGACGATCAGCACCGCATTGGTCTTCTTGACACTGGCTTCGATGGTGTCCCAGTCGATCGACGCCCGGTCCAGCCAGCGCAGATCGACGAGCTCGGCATCGATTCCGGTGCGCTCGATGGCCTCGGCGCAGCGGGCCACCATGGACAGGTAGCTGATGACGGTCACGTCGTTGCCGGCTCGGCGGATCGCTGCCCGGCCCGGGGGGATCACGTAGTCGAGATCGCCCTCGGGCACCTGGTCGCCCACGCCGTACAGGTCGACGTGTTCGATCACCAGAACCGGGTCCTGCAGCGCCAGAGCGGCATTCATCAAACCGACGTAGTCGGCCGCGGTGGACGGGGCGACGACGCGCCACCCCGGGCTGGTGGCGAAGATGCCCGCGGGGTCCATCAGATGCTGTGAGCCGTAGCCCGATCCCATCGCCACTTTGGTCCGCAGGACCAGCGGCACCGGGTTGTCGCCGCCGAACATGTGCCGCGCCTTGCCGATCTGATTGAACACCTGATCGGCGGCCACCCACATGAAGTCGGGGTACATGAATTCGACGACCGGCCGGAATCGGCCGTCCAGGGCCAGCCCGCCACCGAGTCCGGTGAAGGCGTTCTCACTGATCGGTGTGCCGACCAAGCGGTTCTCTCCGTACTTGGCCAGCCCCTTCGTCGCGCCGTTGGTACCGCCGCCGAGGCGGTGGACGTCCTCGCCGAAGACCACGATGCGCTCGTCCGTGGCCATCCGCCGGTCCATCACCCCGGACACCGCCTCGACGAACTTGACCTTGCGCCAGGGGCCCTGGTGCTCGGTCGGCTCCAGCACCTCCCAAGACTGCAACTCGGTGGCGTCACCGCGGACACCGACGTTGACGAACCCGGGGTCGGGCCACAGCTCGGGACGAATACGACGCTTGCCCGCGGCCTCGGGGTCGGGTTCCACCAGTTCAGAGACCGCGGCCGTCATCGCCTCCTGCGCCTGCCTGCGCAACTCGGCCACGCCGGCGTCGTCGATGAGGCCGAGCTTCTTCATCTCGGTGGCGGTTTTGTCGAGCGGGTCACGGCTGCGCCACTGCGCTTCCTCCGCCTTGTCGCGATAGCCGAAGGCGCTGCCCGGATAGGCCCCGTTCTGATGGAAGAACCGGTACACCTCGGCTTCGATCACCGCGGGTCCGGCGCCGCTGCGCATGGTCTCCGCGGCCTGCTCGGTAGCCAGGTGCACCGCGAGCGGGTCCATGCCGTCCACGCGCCAGCTCGGTATCCCGAACCCCTGGCCGCGCACCGACAGCCGCGGGTCGGCGGTGATCTCGTCCACCCGCGTCGACACCGCGTAGAGGTTGTTCTCGATGAAGAAGCAGAACGGCAGCTTCCAGGCCGCGGCCAGGTTCATCGACTCCAGCACCGACCCGATCTGGCTGGAGCCGTCACCGAAGTAACTGACGGTGAGATCGTCGGTACCGCTGTGCTTTTGTGCCCACGCGTTACCTGCGCCCATGGGCACGCCGCCACCGACGATCGCGTTGGTGCCCAGTGCACCGGCCTCGAACCACTGCAGGTGCATGGAGCCACCCCGTCCGCGACAGTAACCCTGCGCCAGACCGAGGATCTCGGCGAGCGTGCGCTGAAGTACGCGCTGGATCTTGGGCGTGATGGGCTCGGCCGGATCGATCGTCCCGCCGGCGACGTGGGTGAGCGCCTTGGCCAGGAACTGATGGTGCCCACGGTGAGAGCCGTTGACAGCGTCGGTGGAGCGCAACCCGACGATGGATCCCACCGCGCCGCCCTCCTGCCCGATGCTGGAGTGCGCGGGGCCGTGCACCAGTCCATCGCCGGCCAGCTCCAGGACGGTTTCTTCGAACGCCCGGATCAGGTGGAGTTCGGCCAGCATGGTCCCGAGAAGCGCCGGCGATGCGGCTTTCCAGTCCTCGTCGGTGGTGGACAGTTCGATCCACGGGGAGCCCGTTTCCAGGCGGCGTTCGGTTGGCATGTCCCTCATCTCGATCGACCGGGTCTCCGGCGACGCCGGTGTGATGCAGATCCCACGATAGCGCTATTGGATACACTTTGGCCATATTGCTTCCTTATGGCGCCGCTGGAGCGGTACAGTCGTCGCTATTGGATCCACTTGAAGGGTGACTCAATGCCTCTGCCCGGGTTGGTCGGCACCGACCACATCGGCTTCACCGTGCCCGATTTGGAGCAGGCCCACGATTTCTTCGTCCGCATCCTGGGCTGCACGCACGTCTACACATTGGGTCCGTATGCGCACGAGGACGATTGGATGCACACGCACCTGAACGTGCACCCGCGCACCGTCATGCGAGAACTGCGCTTCTACCGGTGCGGCACCGGCGCCAACTTCGAGGTGTTCTACTACGAGCCCGCCGACGGCCAGGCCGCCCAACCTCGCAACAGCGACGTTGGTGGCCACCACCTGGCGTTCTACGTTCATGACATCGACGCCGCGGTGGCGTATCTGCGCTCCGAGGGCGTACAGGTACTGGGCGGGCCGACCGCCAGCCGGAATGCCAGTGAAGGACAGCGCTGGGTGTACTTTCTGAGCCCGTGGGGCATGCAGTTCGAGTTGGTGAGTTTTCCGGACGGCAAGGCTTACGAGGCCGAGGCAGATGTGCTGCTGTGGAATCCGAATCACCCGGCGGAGTGATGCGCACATGACTGCACCACAGGTACGCGACGGTGTGACCGGGGCCCGCGTCGCCGACGAGTTGCGTAACGCAATCCTGCGCGGCGCCTATCCGCCGGGCACCAGGCTGCGGCAGGAGGAACTGGCCGGCCAGTACGGCGCCAGCCGGGTACCCGTCCGAGAAGCGTTGCGGATACTCGAGTCCGACGGTCTGGTCACCACGGTGGCCAACGCCGGTGCATGGATCGCGCGGCTGAGCCTCGACGAATGCGCCGAGCTCTACCAGGTGCGCGAACGCATCGAACCGCTGCTGCTGCGTTACAGCCTGCCGACGCTCGACGACCGTCAGATCGATCACCTGGCTGAGCTGGCCGAGCGGATGCGCGAGACTCAAGATGTCGAGCGGTTTCTCGAGCTGGACCGGGAGTTCCATCTGGGAAGCTACGCCGACGCGGGCACCAGCTTCCTCGGTCCGGCGGTCGAACGGCTGTGGAACACCACCCAGCACTACCGCCGGGCGTTCACCCGGCTACTCGATCCCGACAGCCATCGCATCCTGCACGACGAGCATCACATGCTGGTGACCGCGATTCGGGACCGGGACTCCGACGAGGCCGAGCGCGTCCTGCTGGGCCACATCCGGCGTACGCGCCGTCAACTCGCGCGCCATCCAGAAGTTTTCGATTGAGCCGTCCCACCGACCCGAAGAGGAATCCCATGGCAATCGCGACTGTCAATCCCGCCACCGGCGAGACCGTCGAGTCCTTCGAGCCTCACGACGGCGCCGAGGTGCAGCGTCGGATCGCTGAAGCCTTCGGCGCTGCCCAGCAGCTGCGCAACACCAGCTTCGCCCAACGTAGTGAGTGGATGCACGCCACCGCCGACATTCTCGAAGCCGACGTCGATCGCGCCGCGGAGATGATCACATTCGAGATGGGCAAGCCCATCGCCCAGTCGCGCGCCGAAGTGCTCAAGTGCGCCAGGAACATCCGCTTCTACGCCGACAACGCCGAATCCTTCCTCACCGGCGAGGAATTGACCGATCCGTCCACGGTGAACGCGTCCGCGGCCGGCACGGTGTGGCAGCCGCTGGGCGTGGTGCTTGCGGTGATGCCGTGGAACTATCCCCTGTGGCAGGTGATCAGGTTCGCTGCCCCGGCGCTGATGGCCGGCAACACGGGCCTGCTCAAGCATGCGTCGAACGTCCCTCGATCCGCTCTGTACCTCGACGAGCTGTTCGAGAAGGGCGGCTTCCCCGCCGGGTCTTTTCGCACGCTGCTGATCGGCTCCCGCGAGGTCGCCGCGGTGATCGAGGACAACCGCGTCAAGGCCGTCACGCTGACCGGCTCCGAACCGGCCGGGCGCTCCGTGGCCTCGACGGCGGGCAAGGAGATCAAGAAGGCCGTCCTGGAACTCGGTGGATCTGACCCGTTCATCGTGATGCCCAGCGCCGACGTCGAGGCTGCCGCGGGTGTGGCCGTGAAGGCCCGCGTCTCCAACAACGGTCAATCATGCATCGCAGGTAAACGTTTCATCGTGCACGCTGACGTCTACGACGAGTTCATCCGCTTGTTCGTCGACAGGATGAACGCCCTGAAGGTCGGGGACCCGATGGATGAGGCCACCGACGTGGGTCCGCTTGCCACCGAGTCCGGACGCAGCGATGTCGCCGAGTTGGTCGACGATGCGGTGATCAAAGGCGCCCAGGTGCTCGCCGGCGGCAGCGCCCCGGACCGCGCCGGCTGGTACTACACCCCGACGGTGCTGGCCGGGCTGACCGACGACATGCGGATCGTGCTCGAGGAGACGTTTGGTCCGGTGGCCTCGGTGTACAAGGTGGCCGACCGGGAGGAGGCGGTGCGCGTAGCCAACCAGACCACCTTCGGGCTGAGTTCCGCGGTGTGGAGTGGTGACGGCGCCGAACAGGATTGGTTCGTGGCCAATCTCGACGCCGGTGCGGTCTTCGTCAACGGCATGACCGTCTCCTACCCCGAGCTGCCGTTCGGCGGCATCAAGGACTCCGGCTACGGGCGAGAACTCGCCGCGGCGGGTATCCGCGAATTCTGCAACCTCAAGACGGTGTGGAAGGCCTGACGGTACGGCGGATCCGTCCGCCCGGCGGTGCCGCCGTCGACCCCCGGGTGACGAGTTCGACCGGCAGCATGCGCTGCGCGGGCTGTCTACCTGCGATCAACTCGAGAACGAGTTCTGCTGCAGCGGCGCCGATGTCGTGTTGCGGGATGGCAACGGTGGTCAACGGCGGGTCCAAGAATCCCGCCAACGGCATGTCGTTGAAGCCGACGACTGACACCTCGTGCGGGCATCGGAGTCCGCGACCCTGCAGCGCGATGTAGCAGCCGACCGCGATCATGTCGTTTCCTGCGATGACCGCCGAAGGAACCGCTCGATCGAGCACCTTCGCGAAGGCGTCCCGGCCCTCGTCAGCGGCGTACCTGGTCGCCTCGACGATCCATTTCGGCTTCACGGACAGACCTGCCGAACCCATGGCATCTTCGAACGCTGCCCGGCGAACTCGGGTCATCGACAGCGTCGCGGGACCTGTGACGTGCGCGATGTCGGTGTGTCCTAGCTGCGCGAGGTGCTCGACAGCGGCGCGGATCCCCGAGGCGTCATCGCTGACGACCGAAGTCACCAGCGTGTCCACCATGCGATTGACGAGGACGACCGGCGTCGCCGAACTCAGGAGCGCGCTGACGGCGGGGTCATCGACGCGTGACGAGGCGATGATGAATCCGTCGCATCGCCTGGCGTTCAACACGTCGATCAGTCGCGCCTCGCGGTCGGCGCTGTCATCGGTATTGGCGATGAGGGCCTCGTAGCCGGCGTCGCGCAGAGTGTCCTCGATGCCTCGCACGATCGGCGGGAACACCGGATTGCCGAGATCCGGGACGAGGACTCCGATGTTGTGGGACCGCCGTGTTCGAAGGCTTCGCCCGAACTGGTCCGGAACATACCCGAGTTCCGCCGCCGCCTCCTGCACCCGTTTGGTGGTGGCCGGCGTGACCCTTCCCGCGAGCTCGGGGTTGAGCGCCCGGGACGCCGTGCCGGGATGGACCCCCGCGGCACGAGCCACATCCTGGATCGTCGGCTTGGCCACAGGGGAATCGTAATCGGGGACCGGAGGGTGGGCCTTGCGTTGCCACCGCTCAACGACGTACGATTTGGCAATCGATTGCCAAGACGCGCCAAGGAGGCCCGATGCCCCGCATCAGCTATGTCGACCCGGATTCGATCACCGATCCAGAACTGGCCGGCTACATCGCCGACTCACGCAGGTACGGCACACCGCGCGTCGAGAGCCAGGCGATCCGCGCACATGTCCCGGCGGTGCTTCGCACCTTCAATCAGTCATGGCAGCAGGTGTTCCGAGAAGGCGTACTCGATCACTCGATCAAGGAACTCGCACGGGTCTTCGTCGCCAAGTCACTCGAGTGCGGCTACTGCGCCGGGCAGCGTTCCCATCTCGCGATGGCGGGCGGCCTCACCGAGCGTGAGTTCGACGACGTCATCGAGTTCCGCGACTCCCCGGTGTTCTCCTCTCGCGAGAAGGCCGCACTGATGCTTGCCGAAGCGATCGCCTGGGACCCCGGTCAGGCCGACGACGACGTGTGGGAGTCGCTGCATCGCGAGTTCACCGAACCCGAGATCGTCGAACTCGGCTACTTCATCGGACTGACCATGGGGCAGCAGAAGTTCCTGAAGACCCTCGGCATCAAGCACGGCGACCTCGGCACCGAGTCGACGGCGGGTCTGGCACCCGAGGTCGCGCACACGTTCTCCGCCACCAGTCACAGGTGAGGCCCGCGTCGCCTGCGCCTGGCCATCGGCGGCGTCTTCACCGATATTGGATCTGACACGAAAGAACGGTTTGATACGCGCCTGTCGGCATGTTGCGTACCAAACCGCACTTCCATTGGAGGCGAGGGGTCCCCGGTCGAGGGTCAGTACTCGTTGGCGACGAACAGCTCCTGGGCTGGAAACTTGGTCAGGATCACCGGGCCGTCGTCGGTGACCACCACTTCCTCTTCGATGCGTGCAGCTGAGATGCCGTCCGAGGCCGGAGCGTAGGTCTCCATCGCGAACACCATGCCGGCCTGCAGTTCGATGGGGTTCTCCAGGGAGTTCAGCCGCGAGATGATGGGGCGCTCGTGCAGTCCCAGCCCAAGGCCGTGCGCGAACTGCAAACCGAACGCTGCCATTTCGTTCTCGAAGCCGAAATCCTCCGCCTTCGGCAACAACAGTGCGATCTGGTCGGATGAGACGCCGGGCCGGATCGCCTCGATGGACCGGTCCATCCACTCGCGCGCGGTCTTGTAGGCATCACGCTGACTCTGCGTCGCAGAACCCACCCCAAAGGTGCGGTAGTAGCAGGTCCGATACCCGTTGTACGAGTGGATGATGTCGAAGAACGCCTGATCGCCAGGCCGGATGATCCGGTCGGTGAAGTTGTGCGGATGAGGGTTGCACCGTTCACCCGAGATGGCGTTGACGGCCTCGACCTGATCCGAGCCCATCTCGTAGAGCCGTTTGTTGGCCAGCGCGACGATCTCGTTCTCTCGCACACCGGGTTTCAGGACATCGACGATGTCCTGATATACCCCGTCGACCATCGCCGCAGCCTGGTTCAGCAGCATGATCTCGTCCTGCGACTTGATCACCCGGGCGTCGAGCATGCTCTGTTGTGCGTCGACCACCGTCAGGCCTTGGCGCTGCATCTCGAACAGGAAGGGCGGCTCGACGATGTCCATGCCCACCGGCGCATCCGCTACACCCGCCTCGGTGAGGATTCCCTTGATCTCGGTGACCGCGTCGCGCATCAGCCCGGCGTCCGGAGCCACGGCGCCGCGGAATCCCAGAAACCCGGCACGCCAGTTCTCCTGCGGCAGCCACGGCGAGTACAGCTTGTGGTGCCGCACCGCCGAGCCGAAATCCCAGAGGATGGGGTCGCCCTCACGGGTCAACAAGCAATAACGAATCATCTTGTCGCCCAGAGCGCCACCGATCCACGTCTGAGTGGTGTAGCGAATGTTGTAGAAGTCGAACAGGAGGAACGCTCCGCAGCCGCTGGCCTCCAGCGCCGCCTTCGCACGGCCGATCCGATAGTCGCGCAGCCGGGCGAAGTCCACCCGCTCCTCGTAGTCGACGCCCATGTGTCCGGGCGCGCCCAAGGGACGGACAGCGCTCACGAGTGCACCGGGGTCAGGCCGTCGTCGACGGGCACGTTCTCCGGTTCCAGCTCCAAACCGGCGCCGCGGGCCACTTCGAGCAGCAGCGTCGCGAAGTCCTCTTCGACACCGACACCGGCACCGGCGGCCTGCGCGATGATCTGCCGCGTGGCCGAGGCGATCGGCATCGGTGACTTGAGCTGGTGGGCAGCTTCGAGACCGAGGTCGAAGTCCTTCTGGAGTAGCTCCATGGTGAACGTCGGCGAGAAGTCGAGGTTGACGAATGCCGGTGACTTGTATTGCGTGAACGTCGATCCCATCACCGAGTCGTTCAGGAAGGCCAAGAAGTCGGCGCGGCTGACGCCGCCCTTCTCGACCAGCACGGTGATCTCGGCCAGGCACTGGGTGACCACACCCAGCATCAGGTTGTGGGCGATCTTGACCAGTCGGGCCACCTCACCTTCACCGACATAGGTGACGCTGCGGCCGAAGACGTTCAACACGGGCTCGATCGACTCGAACACTTCGCGTGGACCCGACACGGCCACCGTGAGCTTCCCCGCCGCGATCACCTTGGGATTGCCGCTGACGGGAGTGGCCAGGAAGTCGCAGCCACGGGAGTTGGCCGCTTCGCGGATCTTCAGGCTGGCCTCCGCGGAAACAGTGGAGGAATCGGCGATCACGCGGGGCGAGTCCGGACCGGTGAGCAGGCCGTTCTCCCCGAGCATCACCTGTTCGAGGTCCTTCGACGACGAGACCATGGCGAACACGAGGTCTCGGTCGGCGAGGTCGACCGGCTGGGTGACGACCTTTGCACCCTTGTCGGCCAACGCGGCAGCCTTGGAGGCGGTGCGGTTGTACACGGTGACGTCGTAGCCGGCGTCGAGCAGGCGGGTGACGAGCTGGGCACCCATGCGGCCGGCGCCGATCCAGCCGATCTTCAGATCTGAGGCAGACATGTTCGTATCCTTTTCTGTTCGTCAGGCCGTGGGTTGGGTGGCCGGTGTGTCGGCGACCGGCGCTTGCACCGCACCGCCGAAGTAGAGATCGGCGATCTCCGGGTTGTTCAGAACGGATGAGGCCGGCCCGGTGAGCAGGACGCGGCCGCTTTCCATGACTATGCCGCTGGTGGCCATCCGCAGGCCGAATCGGACGTTCTGTTCCACCATGAGCACGGCTTTGCCGCTGGCACGCATGATGGCCACCGCTTGGTCTATCACGGTGAGAGACTTGGGATCCAGCCCCAGTGACGGTTCATCGAGCAGGACCAGCTTCGGGTCGAGCATCAGGGAGCGGGCGAACTCCACCATTCGGCGCTGGCCGCCCGAGAGGTTGCCGCAGCGCACCCCGGTCTTGTCCTTGACCAGCGGGAACATGCCGAGCACTTCGTCGTAGCGCTGCTTGACCAGCGCGCGCTGTCTGCGGATGACGTAGGCGCCCATCAGGATGTTCTCCTTGACGGTCAGCGTGGGGAACAACCCGTTGCTCTGCGGTACCTGGGTGACACCGCAGCCGAGCACCTCGTCCGGCGCCAGACCGGTGATGTCCTTGCCGTCCAGAATGATTCGGCCGGCACTCGGTTTGAGTATTCCGCTGACGGCACGCAGTACAGTCGACTTGCCCGCCCCGTTGGGGCCGACGATGCAGCCGAGTTCACCCGCGCGGACTTCCAGATCGACACCTTGCAGGACATTGCCGCCGCCGTAGCCGGCGACCACTCCCTCGAGCCGGATCATGCCGGGTTCCTCTCCACAGAGACGTTCGGGACGTCGGCCACCGACACTGTGGACGGCGCCTCGAGCAGGTAGTCATCGCCGAGATACGCGTCGAGTACCAACGGGTCCTTCTGGATCTGCTCGGGCGTACCCTGCGCGATCACCGCGCCACGGGCCAGCACCCGGATCGGGTCACACAGGCCGACGACGAACGGCATGTTGTGCTCGACGAGCAGGAAGGTCTTACCGCCCGCATTGAGCTCGCGGATCAGGTCGCCCATCCGCTCGATCAGGGTGGGGTTGATACCACCTGCCGGTTCGTCGAGCAGGATCAGCTTGGGATCGAGCATGAGCACCTGAGCGAGTTCCACGAGCTTCTGCTGGCCGTAGGACAGTTCGCCGGCCCGGGCGTTCCGGTAGGCGGCCATGCCGACGAACTCCAGGAGTTCCTCTGCCCGGGTGGCCTCGGCACCGCTGACCGCACCGATACCGAGTTGGCCCACCGAGAAGTCCCGCAGCGGCGCAACGACGTTCTCCAACACCGTCATCTCCCGGAACAGGCGGGTGATCTGGAACGTACGTCCCAGTCCGCGGTGCGCCCGCGTCCACGGCGAGACGTTGTCGATGCGTTCGCCGTCCAGCAGGATCTCCCCCTTGTCGGGGGTCATGGTGCCGGAGATCAGGTTGAACACCGTCGTCTTGCCGGATCCGTTCGGACCGATCAAAGCGGTGATCGAGCCCTCGGGGACGGTGAAGCTGCAGTCGTTGACGGCATGGTTGCCACCGAAACTCTTGTGCAGCCCACGGACTTCGAGCACCGTCTTGCCGGTCGGCTCCGGCTTGCG
>JAQSXQ010000715.1 GCA_029256565.1 Mycobacterium sp. | reverse complement strand
GACCGGCTTCGGCATCGGCAGCGCGGGACTGCCCGCCTACACGGTGCTGATCGAGGGCTACAACCAGGCGCTGGACAACGACGTGGTGCTCTCGATGAAACAGGGCAACGTGGCCGCACCCAGCCGCGTGGTCGACGACGCCGAAGTCCACCGGTACTTCCAGCATCACGGGCACCGCACCGCGGTGTCTCAGCGTGCACTGCAGGCCCACGCCGATCCGTACGAGGCCGATCTCGACTGGAGTGAGTTGACCGAGCCGGACGAACTCGTGGAGGTCATCGAGCAGCTCGGTCGCGCGGTCGCCAAGGTGCACTGCGTCAGCGACACCGACAGCGATCAGTCGCTGGTTGCGTTCCAGACCGAGGAGGCCATAGTCGGGGTCATCGGCGACCGCGATGCCGAGTTCGTCTCCGACATGGTCGAATTCGGTCTGGAGTACGCCGCGATCGTGCGCGACGACCACCGGCACTTCGTCGAGGCGTTCCGCGAGGGCCGGATTCCCGGCGTCAGCGCGACCTGACCCCGATCAGTCGCCGAGCACCGCCCGGGTGAGGAGTTCGGAGATCCTGGCGTGCAGGGCATCGGTGTCGTCCTCGGCGGCGATGGTGCTCAGGAACAGTGCGGCGCCTGCCGCCATGGCGATGACCGCTCGCGCATCCCCTTCGCCGACCGTGCCGTCGCTGGACTCCGCGGTGAACAGCCCGACCGCGGGGCCGCTGAAGTCCGCCCAGAGCCGTTGCCGCAGTTGCTCGTTCTCCGACATGGCGAGCAGCAGTCCGGGTACCGCGGCGCGAACTTCGGGACGCGCGAACAACTCTCGGCTGCCCCGTACGACGCCGTCGACCCAGCCCCGCTGGTCGGTGCCCGCGAACAGGTCCAGATCGGGCGTCGCGCCCAGGATCGCGTGCAGGACCAGCTCGGCCTTGGAGGACCAGCGCCGGTTGATGCTCGAGCGGCTCACGCCGGACTGTGCGGCGATCTGCCGCATGCTGAGTTCGTCCCAGCCGATCTCGACGAGCAGTTCACGCGTCACCGAGAAGACGCGCTCGTCTATCGATGGGTCCCTGGGTCGACCCGCTGCCCTGTTGTCCTGCACCCGTCGATTCAACAGCAGACTCCCCTAGGCTGGGTTCCGACGGCCGGCGTGGGGAGTCTTCGATGGTCACATTGGACCGACTCGTCAACGTGCTCGGCGGCTACGGCGTCCGGCTGAAGGTTGGCACGGTCCCGCGCTCGAGCGAACTGCGTTCGGTCGTCCTCCGCGAGGACCGCGACGTCATCGGCGACGTGCTGCTCGCCGTCGGCGCGGATTCGGTCGCCACCGCACTCGAGTGGGCACGTGCCGCACGCGCGGTGGCAGTGCTGGTGCGTGACGACGACGAGTTCGACGGCGCCCTCCCGGCCGGTCCCGCGGTGCTGACGGTGGACCCCGACGTGTCGTGGAGCGAGCTGGCCGCCGTCGTGTTCGGGCTGGTCCTGGAGGGTCGGGAGACCGAATCCGGCCGCGGCCCGACCGACCTGTTCGCACTCGCCGACAGCCTCGCCGACGCGGTGGGCGCCGCTGTGACGATCGAGGACCGGCATTGGCGCGTGCTGGCGTATTCGAGGCTGCAGCAGCACGCCGACGCGGCCCGCGCCGAGACGATTCTGGGCAGGCAGGCGCCCGAGCGGCTGCGGGCTCTGTTCACCGCCCGTGGCGTCGTCAAGCACCTCGCCTCCTCCGACGCCCCGATGTTCGTCCCCGCCACACCGGATGAGGGGCTGGCCGGCCGGATGGTGGTGGCCGCCCGCGCGGGTCGGGAACTACTCGGATCGGTGTGGGTCGCGTGTGCCGACGAGATGCACGGTGAGCCGCTGCGCGCGTTGACCGACGGCGCTCGCATGGTGGCGCTGCACCTGCTGCGATCCCGGGCGAGCGCAGACCTCGAGCGCCAGGTCGAGGCCGATCTGGTGATCGGGTTGCTCGACGGCACCCTGGACGCGGGGACGGTGATGAGCAGGTTGGCGCTGCCGCCGTCCGGCCTACGCGTGATTGCCGTTCGGGCGCGCATGGACGACGAGTTGCACGCCGCCCTGCTCCTCGCCTTCGAGCAGGCGACGACGGGCTTCGGGTGGTCGCGCCCAGGCCGAACGACCCTGTCGGACACCACGATCTACACCGTGCTGCCGAGCGAGGAGGCGGCCACCGCACGGCGCTGGGTCGACGCCTTGCGTGCCACCCTGCCGGAGCGGGCGACCGTCGTGGCCGGTGTCAGCAGCACGGCGACGGTGCTGGAGCTGCGCACTGCTCGCGACGAGGCCGACGAATGTCTGGCGCTGCACGAGCTGCGGGCGGCGGCCGGTGACGCGCCCGCCTACGACGAGTCGTGGGACGACATCGTGCTGCGGCGGCTGCGCATCGCGGCCCGGGTGGGGCGGGCGCCCAACCGCGGACCGCTGGCCGAGTTGCGGCGCCACGACCACGACCATGCCACCCGCTACGTCGACACGCTTCGGGCGTGGTTGGCCGCCCAGGGCGACCTGCATCAGGCGGCCGAACGCCTCGGCGTGCACGAGAACACCGTCCGCTACCGCCTGCGGAAGATGTCGGAG
>JAQSXQ010000714.1 GCA_029256565.1 Mycobacterium sp. | reverse complement strand
TGAAGTCATGTCGTTTCCCTTCGCTTCGTCTTCAGGAGCGTGTCGTGTTCAGCAGAGCGCGGCCGACGACCATCTGGCGGACACCGGCGGCGGCGCACAGCGGCGCGACGTCCTCGGTGACTCCCCCGTCGACGGCCACGGGTAGTTCGGAGAATTGGGCGGTACAGGCGGTGACGAGCCCGATCCGGTCCAGTCGGCAGCGGTCCTGGGTGCCGGGCTGGATGAGCATGACCAGCACGCCGTCGGGTTCGGCGGGCCACTGCGGTTCACCGAGCCCGTCCCATTCGCGCCAGACGGCGATCCACGCCGACCCGCCTGCCACCCGGATCGCGTCGGCACGCGCGGCGGTGAAGGCCTGCCACGGCAGGAACACGACCCCTGGGTGCACGGCGAGGATCTTGGGCAGCACGGCGTCGACGAAGTCCTTGGACCCGATCACGTGGACGCCGATGCGCTCACTCGGGACGACGGCCGAGATGCGTTGCAGCTCGTCGAGACTGACCCCTGCGGGCAGGCCCTCCGAGACGGCCATCACGTCGACGTGGACGTCGATGCCGGTGTCGGCAAGCGTCTGCGCGGCGGCCACCCGCGAGCCGTTGGCGGCGTACACGGAGCCGGCCAGCAGCCCGGGAAACTCGGTGTGCCAGGACGCGAGGTCGTTCATCGGACGCCTCCGTCCAGCACGGGCGAGGCGGCGAGCTGGGCCCACCGGGTGCGCAGCGCGCCGAGGTCGCGGCCGTGGGCCCGCGGCGCCACGCGTGCGCGGGCCTCGGGATGCCACCGCTTGGCGAGGTCGACGAGTCCTGCGCGGTCGGTGCGCGACGCCACGGCGGCGGCCTGGATGCAGGCACCGCGGGCCGTGGCCTCGTCGACGTCGGGCACCGTGACCTCGTCGCCGAGCAGGTCGGCGAGCAGCTGCAGGGTGGCGGGTGAGCGTGCGCCGCCACCGACGACGGTCGCCGCGCCGCTGGTGTCGACGCCGCAGTCGGCCAGGCTGTCGCGTCCGGACATCAGGGAGAGCAGCGGCCCCTCGACGAATGCGCGGGCGAGTTCTTCGCGCGTGGTCCGCGACGTCACGTCGGCGATGGCGCCGCGGGCGTCGGGTCGGTCGGGGGTGCGTTCGCCGTCGAGGAACGGCGCCACGACGGGACCCTGGGTGGGCCCGGCCGCCAGTGCCAGCGCCGAGATGCCCGCCAGATCGGTGCCGAGCAGGACGGCGGCTCGATCGACGACCCGGGCGGCGTTCAGAGTGCTCATCAAGGGCAGGTAGCCGCCGGTCATGTCGGCGACGCCGTCGACCGCGCCGGTGGTGTCGAACACCGGGCCGCGCGAGGACGTCGCGACGACGCCGGAGGTGCCGATGCTGAAGTACAGGTCGCCGTCGGTGAGGCCGAGGCCGAGGTAGGCCGCGTGCTGGTCGCCGCCACCCGCACCGACGAGCACGTCGTGGCCGATGCCCAGCTGCTCCGCACGGGCAGGCAGCACGGTGCCCGCGGCGTCGGCGGGGCCCAGGACGGTCGGCAGCGTGGCCGCCCAATCCCGGCTTCCCCCTGCGAGTTCGAGGTAGGAGGGGATCCACAGCCCGTCGGTGGCGTCGAAGTAGCCGGTGCCCGAGGCGTCGGAGCGGTCGGTCACCTTCTCCCCGGTGAGCCAGTAGGTCAGGTAGTCGTGGGGCAGCAGGATGGTCGCCAGGCGGTCGAGCAGTCGCGGCTCGTTCTCGGCGACCCACGCCAGCTTGGCGATCGTGAACGCGGCCGTCGGCAGCGTGCCGATCCGCATGACCCAGCGACGCGCTCCGATGCGGTCGACCAGGCGCGACAGGTTCGGCGCGCCGGTGGTGTCGTTCCAGAGCTTGGCGGCGCGCAGCACGTCGCCGCTCTCGTCGAGGAGCACCATGCCGTGGCACTGCGCCGCGACCGAGATCGACCGGATGTCGGGCCGCTGCTCGCACGCGGCCATCGCCATGCCGGTGGCGGCGACGAAGGCGGCGACCCAAACGTCCGGATGCTGTTCGGCGACCGGCGGGAAGGCAGGCGGGTGCGGGGACGAGCCGGAGCCCAGCAGTCGACCGGTGGCCAGGTCGCGGATCTCGACCTTGCACGACTGCGTGGACGAATCGACGCCCAGTACGGCTGGATTGCTCACGCGGGTACCACCGGCGCCGTCTCGTCACCGGGCCGGTGACCACGGACGCCGACACCGCCGGCGGGATGGCTGTCGATGACGTCGCCGACGGTGTGTCCTCGCAAGCGTGCTGGCCATCGCGATCATGTCGCCGGGGTCCGCGCCGGGCGGCGTCTGCGGTAGCGCGGCGACGCTGCCTGCCGCGAGCGCGAACGGCGATGCGGGGCTCTCGGTCACCGCCACGACGTGAATGCCCTTGCGGCCCAGACGTTCGACGAGGTTGACGAGTTCGTGGGATTGGCCGGTCTTGGAGATCGCGATCACCAGATCGGCGCCGGTGATGGCGCCCATGCCGCCGTGCAGGGCGTCCATGGACGGCAGGTACACCGCGGGCGTGCCGCACACCGACAGCAGGTGGGCGAGGCGCTCGGCCATGATCCCGGACGTGCCGGATCCGGTGGTGACGACCTTGCCGGTGACGGCGAGCATCTGCCGGGCGACCGCGACGACGCTCGACTCGACGTTGCCGACGAGTGCGCCGAGCGCAGCCGATTCCCGGGACAACACCGAACCGGCCAGCGATGCCAGCGCGATGTCCTCATTGCTCATCTGTGATTCCCGATACTCATGTGTATATGTGATGTGGATCATGCAATGCGTATGCTCATCTGTCAACGGGCTTGCACATATGTGCAGCGGCAGGTGAGCATAGCGGCTCTCGACCCATGGGAGGGGACGGATGGGGCCTGACGAGTTGTTCCAACGGGCGGTGATAGCCCGGCGCTATTACCTCGAGGGGCGCACCCGCATCCAGATCGCCGAGGAGTTCGGGCTCTCGCGCTTCAAGGTCGCCCGGATGCTCGACGAGGCCATCGAGTCCGGCATGGTCGAGATCAAGATCCACAACCCGGGATCCATCGACGTCGACCTCTCCACCGCCCTGCAGCGTCGCTTCGGCCTCGAGCACGCCTA
>JAQSXQ010000713.1 GCA_029256565.1 Mycobacterium sp. | reverse complement strand
GATGCCGTGGCTGGTGCCGTGTCCGGCGGCATCCAGGTTGTCCATCAGCAGCCGCGCGCCGGGGGCGAACTCGACCGTCACGTTCGACAGGCCCTTGAGCAGGACCGCCGCGTTGCCCGCCGGATGCTGTTGGGCGAACCGGTAATTCCCCTCAGGGAAGTACAGCCGCTCGCCCGACGACAGCGCTGCCTGCGCTGCCTTGATGGCGGCCGAGTCGTCGGTGATCCCGTCTCCGACTGCGCCGTAGTCCTTGACGTTGATGGTGGTGACGGGCGCTGTGGTCGAGGTCGCCGCAGACGTCGTCGACTGATCGCCGGTATGGGAGATGGCCGAGACGCCGAGTTGTCGGCGTACCCATGCCAGCACGGCCCACAGTGACGGCGGTTCGACGGGCCCCGGCGCACCGGTGGCATCGATCGCGCTCAGCAAGGTCGCGACGATCCCGGCCGGCTGCCCCGAGAGCTGTTCTGGCACATCGGGTGCGGCGACCACGGCGACTTCGGGTGTCGGTGTCTGAGACGCCGGGCTGGGATCGACCGGTTCGGCGATCACCACGATGTCGACCGGTGGTGACTCCGGTTCCGTCGGTTGTTCGGTCTCGATGTCCGTGCCCGGGGCGGGAGTTGGGTCGGTCTCCGGAACGTCGGCGTCGTTGGTTGGGGTGGGTTGGTCCTGCGCCGGCGTCGGTGACGACTCGGCCGTGTCCGATCCGTGGTCGGCTGCACCGTCGGTGCCGCCCGTGGGCTCCGCCACCGGAGGTTCGGTCACGTCGTCGTCGTTGGGTTCGACCGGATCTTCGCCCGCGACATCCCCGTCCGCATCCGACGGACCTTCGGGTTCCGGACCGACGGGTTCGTCGGACTCGTCGCGGTCCTCACTCGGGTCGGTGGCCGGTTCGGAGTCGGTGGACGCGCCGGACGCGCCGCTACCGTCTCGCGCGGGACCGTCAGCCGAACCGCTGTGCGAGGGCGTCGAATTCGACGGCGAGGTGTCCGACGACGAGGCATCGGTCTTCGAAGCGCCTGCCGAGGGCGACGACGAACTGGGTCCGGGTGCATCCGATGCCGACGGTTCCGCAGCGCTGATGCCGGGTCCGGTCACCAGAGCCAGTCCGATGCCCGCAGCGGCCACCACCCCGCTCATGCCGTATGCGCGCTTGTCCACCGGACATGCCCCCTATTTTTGACACACGTGACAATTAGTCACCCTCACCATATCCCCCCGGGACGGCTGGCGACGCAAAACGCCCGGTCCGTGGTACGGACCGGGCGTGTGCGTAAGACGTTTGTTACTTGGCCCTTTCGAGGACCTCGACCAGGCGCCAGCGCTTGGTGGCGGACAGCGGACGGGTCTCCATCAGGGACACCCGGTCGCCGACGCCGGCGACGCCGTCTTCGTCATGCGCCTTGACCTTGGTGGTCGTGCGGATGATCTTGCCGTAGAGCGGATGGCTCTTGCGATCCTCCAGCTCGACGACGATGGTCTTCTGCATCTTGTCGCTCACCACGTAGCCGATACGGGTCTTGCGACGGTTGCGGGGCTTCTCGGTCTTCGGCGTGTACGCCGGACCCTTCGCGCCGCTCTTGGTTTCACTGCCGTTGTCTGCCATTACGAATCCTCACCAACGGGTCCGGACGCCAGACCCAGCTCACGTTCGCGCAACACCGTGTAGACGCGCGCAATCTCCTGTCGCACCGTGCGGAGCCGACGGTTGTTCGAGAGCTGGCCGGTGGCCATCTGGAAGCGAAGGTTGAACAGCTCTTCCTTCGACTCCCGGAGCCGACCGGTCAGCTCGTCGTCGGTCATCTCGCGCAGTTCGCCAGGCGAAGTTCCCACTGCCATCAGAACTGCTCCTCTCTGGTAACGATGCGTGCCTTGATCGGCAACTTGTGGATGGCGCGCGTGAGTGCCTCGCGCGCGACCTTCTCGTCGGGGTAGCTCAGCTCGAACAGCACGCGGCCGGGCTTCACGTTCGCAACCCACCACGAGGGCCTGGATGCCGTAGTCACCGAAGCTCACCGAGGTGCCACCGCTGGCGATGCCGCGCTGCTGCGGGTGGTGCTGCTTGCGGTGCTTGACCCTGCGGGGAATCAACATGTGCTAGCTCCCTGACTCTTGCGTAGTGCTCTCGGCTGCGCCTGCGGCAGCTTCGGTGCCAACCGTCGCCTCGGCGATGGCGGGCGCCTCTTCCCCGGCGGTGCCGGACGCCGCGCGACCGGCTTCGGTGCTCGTCGCCGTGGTGCCCGAGGCGCCACTGCGGCGGGGACGGGTGGCACCCGTCGGACGCTCGCGACGGGGACGGTCGGCGCCTGCAGGCGCTGCGGCCGTCTGCTCGCGCTTGCCACCGACGATGTCGCCCTTGTAGATCCAGACCTTCACACCGATGCGACCGAAGGTGGTCTTGGCCTCGTAGAGGCCGTAGTCGATGTCGGCGCGCAGCGTGTGCAGCGGCACCCGGCCTTCGCGGTAGAACTCCGAGCGGCTCATCTCGGCGCCGCCGAGGCGGCCCGAGCACTGCACGCGGATGCCCTTGACGTTGGGCTGGCGCATCGCCGACTGGATCGCCTTGCGCATCGCGCGGCGGAAGGCCACGCGGTTGCTCAGCTGCTCGGCGACACCCTGGGCGACCAACTGCGCCACCGACTCCGGGCTCTTCACCTCGAGGATGTTGAGCTGGACCTGCTTCTTGGTCAGCTTCTCCAGGTCGGTGCGGATGCGGTCGGCCTCGGTGCCGCGGCGACCGATGACGATGCCTGGGCGCGCGGTGTGGATGTCGACGCGGACGCGGTCACGGGTGCGCTCGATCTCGACGTCGGCGATGCCGGCGCGCTCGAGGCCCGTGGCGAGCAGCTTGCGGATCGCGACGTCTTCCTTGACGTACTCCGAGTACTGCTTGTCGGCGTACCACCGGGACTTCCAGTCGGTCGTGATGCCGAGCCGGAAGCCGTGGGGGTTGATCTTCTGGCCCACTACTCCGAGCCTCCCTTCGCGTCAGACGCTTCGGTAGTCGTGTCGGCCTTCGTATCGACCTTGGTGGTCTCGGCCTTCTTGGCGGACGCCTTGGCCGGAGCCTGTCCCTGCGTGCTCTTGGCCTTGCTGCCTTGGGCACGACGTGCACGCGCTGCGGCGGCCGATCCGGCGCCCTTCGAGCCCTGGTCCCGCGACGGGCGGCTCTCGACGATCACCGTGATGTGGCTGGTGCGCTTGCGGATCCGGAAGGCACGGCCCTGGGCACGCGGCCGGATGCGCTTGGCGGTCGGGCCCTCGTCTGCGTAGACGGCGGCGACGACGAGCGTCGACGGGTCGAGCCCGTCGTTGTTCTGCGCGTTGGCAGCTGCGCTCGCGATGACCTTGGCCACCGGCTCGCTGGCGGCCTGCGGTGCCCACCGCAGGATGTCCAGCGCGTCGGACACGGACTTGCCGCGTACCAGGTCGATCACCCGGCGTGCCTTGGACGCCGAGACGCGCACGAAGCGCGCCTTCGCCGTCGCGGACGGGTATTCAGTGATTGCAGTGGTCATTAGCGCCGCTTGCTCTTCCGGTCGTCCTTGATGTGACCCTTGAACGTTCGCGTCGGGGCGAACTCGCCCAGCTTGTGTCCGACCATCGACTCGGTGACGAACACCGGCACGTGCTTGCGACCGTCGTGGACGGCGAAGGTGTGACCGATGAAGTCAGGGATGATGGTCGATCGACGCGACCAGGTCTTGATGACCTGCTTCGTATTCTTGTCGTTCTGAACGTCGACCTTCTTCAACAGATGGTCGTCGACGAACGGACCCTTCTTGAGGCTGCGTGGCATAGCTCTTTCCTTCCCGGCCTAGCGCTTGTTCTTGCCGGTGCGCCGGCGTCGGACGATGAGCTTGTCGCTCGGCTTGTTCTTGCGGGTGCGGCCTTCTGGCTTGCCCCACGGGCTAACCGGGTGACGACCACCGGAGGTCTTGCCCTCGCCACCACCGTGCGGGTGGTCGACCGGGTTCATGACGACACCACGGACGGTCGGGCGCTTGCCCTTCCAGCGCATGCGGCCGGCCTTGCCCCAGTTGATGTTCGCCTGCTCGGCGTTGCCGACCTCGCCGACGGTGGCGCGGCAGCGCACGTCGACGCGGCGGATCTCACCGCTGGGCATGCGCAGCGTCGCGTAGGTGCCTTCCTTGCCGAGCAGCTGAATGCTGACACCGGCGGAGCGGCCCATCTTCGCGCCGCCACCGGGCCGCAGCTCCACGGCGTGGATGACGGTACCGGCGGGGATGTTGCGCAACGGCAGGTTGTTGCCGGGCTTGATGTCGGCGTTGGCGCCCGACTCCACGACGGTGCCCTGCTTCAGTCCCTGCGGCGCGATGATGTAGCGCTTCTCGCCGTCCAGGTAGTGCAGC
>JAQSXQ010000712.1 GCA_029256565.1 Mycobacterium sp. | reverse complement strand
CTGTGCACGAGGTCGCTGCTCGAGCGCACCGAGGCGGCGGCCGCCGAGCGGGGCCTGACGGTCCGCGTTGGCGGTGAACTCGAGTGCACGATGCTCGCGGCCGACGGCGGGCCCGCCACGACCGAGCCATGGTCGCCGTACGGCATCCGCACCTCGCTGGACCGCTCGGCCTTCCTGGTGGACCTCGCGACCACCGCCGAGCGCGCCGGGCTGAACATCGAGCAGATCCACACCGAGTACGGCCACGACCAGCTCGAGGTGTCGCTGGCACCCGACACCGCCGTCGCCACCGCCGATGCAGTGATCCTCACCCGCATCGTGCTCGGCCGCGCCGCAGCGCGGCACGGTATGCGAATCTCGTTCTCCCCCGTGCCCTTCGAGGGCGCGGCAGGCAACGGGGCGCACCTGCATCTGTCCCTGGCGGACGCTGACGGGCCGCTCTTCTCCGGCGGCGACGGCCCGTACGGCCTGCGTGCCGTCGGGAAGTCGGCGATCGCGGGCGTCATCGACGCCCTGCCGGACCTGATCGGGGTCTACGCCGGGTCGGCGGTCTCGGCGCTGCGCCTCAAGCCGGGCAACTGGGCAGGCGCGACCGCATGCTGGGGACTTGAGAACCGCGAGGCGGCGGTGCGCTTCATCGCCGCGACGCCCGGCAGCCCCCACGGCGCGAACGCCGAACTCAAGCTCATCGACCCGAGCGCCAATCCGTATCTGGCGGCCGCGGCGTTCCTCGGCAGCGCACTGCGCGGCATCGACCGCTCACTCGAGCTACCCGACGAGGTCGCCGACAACCCGTCCAACGTCGCGACCGCACCGCCACCGCTGAACACGGAGCAGACGGCCGTCATCGACGCCATCGAGCACTCCGCGACGGCGGCCGAGCTGCTCACCCCAGAGATCGTCGGCGCGCTGGTCGCCGTACGTCGTTACGAGATAGCCACTTTCGGCGACCTGTCGCCTGCCGAGACCACCGCGGCCCTGCGCCTCGCGTGGAGCTGCTGACCCACCCCAGAAGGAGACATCGATGAGCACCAACGTGTCGGCCGACCAACCCCTCGGAGCCGATCAACTGCCCCACCGCCGACTGCCGTTCTGGGTCGCGCTGGCGATGTCGGTCGCCCTGGTGGGCCCGACCCTGGCGATGTCCGGCAACGGGCAGGGCCTGATCGCCACGGTGGGCAAGGCGATCCCGCTGGTCTTCCTGATCGGCCTGATCGGGGTGTCGCTGGTGGGCTACAGCTTCGTCCGGCTGACCCGCCACCTCAACCACGCCGGATCGGCCTACGGGCTGGTCGGCGGAACCATCGGACCGCGGGCCGGGTTCTTCTCGGGTTTCGCGATGCTCGGCGCCTACGTGGGTTTCTCCATCGGCACCCTGGCCCTGACGGCGGCGTTCGTGAACGCCTTCGTCGCCGCGTTGCAGCCGGGCAACGAAGACCCCTACCAGCTGCCGTGGCTGGCCGTCGTGGCAGTGGGGGCGGTCATCTCGTTCCTGTTGTCCGGCCGTGACGTCCGGTTGTTGGGCAAGATCCTGCTCGTCATCGAGGGCATCGGCATCCTGGCGATGGTCGTCCTGGTCGTCGTGATCTTCGCCAAGGGTGGGGCGCCGACCACCGGTATCGACTTCAGCGTCTTCACGTTCGACGGAGTTCCCGCCTCCGCGGTGATCAGCGGCGTCGTGGCGGCCTTCCTCTCCTGGGCCGGCTTCGAGGCGTGCGCCTCGATGGGCGAGGAGACCGACGACCCTGGCCGCAACATCCCCCGCGCGCTCGCGGGAACGCTGATCCTGACCGGAGTCCTGTTCGTCGTGGTGATGTTCGCCCAGGTCGTCGGCTTCGGAACCGACGCGGCGGGCCTCGAGGCATTCGGCGGATCGGGAAACACGTTGGGCGACTTGGGCGGTAGCTACGTGGGCCAGTGGTTCAGCCTGCTGATCATCTTCACCGCCATCGTGTCGGCTTTCGGCTGCCACCTGGCGACGTCGGCGACCTCGGGCCGCATGCTCTACGCGTTCGGCCGCGACGGGTTCGGTCCGAAGGCACTGGCTCAGATTCACGAGGGCACCGGCGGCCCGCGCCTCGCCACGTGGCTGGTGGTCGCCGTCGCGCTGGTGGTCGATCTCCTCTGTGGCGCACTGAAGTGGCCCGACATGGGCACCGGAAACCCCGCCATCGACACCTACTTCCTGTTCGCCGTCGCCGGCTCGGTGTGTCTGATGGTCTGCTACCTGCTGGTGGAAGTCGCCGCCGCCTGGTTCACCAGCGCCCCGAAGTTCGCCCGGATCCACGGCGCACCCTTGCTCGGCATCTACTGGTGTCTGATCGGGCTCGTGATCGCGATCGCCGCATCACGCATCGCCAAGCGCGTCGGCGAGTCGTTGAGCCGCGAACTGGACCTGACGGCCGCTGCCGCCGCCGACGACGGACCCGCGGCACGTAGGTGAGCACGCTCTACGCCCGCGACGAAGCGGCGGTCGCGGGGATCGAGAAGCTCCGCTTCTTCCCGCTGGAGGTCGTCTCGGGTCACGGGTCGACGCTCGTCACGCCCGACGGTCGGGAGCTGCTGGACCTGTCGGCGACGTGGACCGCATCCGGCCTGGGCCACGGTCATCCGGCCATCGTCGAGGCCGTCAGCAGGGCGGTACGCACCGCGCCGGGGTCGGGCGGGCTGTCCGCCGTCCATCCCGACTC
>JAQSXQ010000711.1 GCA_029256565.1 Mycobacterium sp. | reverse complement strand
CCTGCTGCTGAACCTGTCCGGGTTCATGGGGGAGAAGACCGGCGTCCCGTTCCCGGTGATGAGCCGCATCTCGTTCGGCACCCGCGGTGCGCAGATTCCAGGCCTCATCCGCGGCGCCATCGCGATCGCATGGTTCGGTATTCAGACCTACCTCGCGTCCGTGGTGCTGCGCATCATGATCATCGCGCTCGTACCGTCCGCCGAGACCCTTGACTCGAACAGCGTCCTGGGGTTGTCGACGCTCGGCTGGATCTCGTTCATCGTGCTGTGGGTGATCCAGGTGATCATCGTCAGTTACGGCATGGAGATGATCCGCAGGTATGAGGCATTCGCCGGTCCGGTCATCCTGTTCACGATGATCGCGCTCGCGATCTGGATGCTCAGCAACGCCGACTGGACCATCGCGTGGACGACGCCCGACTCGCTGACCGGCCTCGACATGTGGCTGCAGATCATCGGCGGCGCCAGCCTGTGGGTCGCTATCTACGGCACGTTCGTGCTGAACTTCTGCGACTTCACCCGGAACGCGACGTCGAAGCGGGCCATCGTGAAGGGCAACTTCTGGGGCATCCCGCTCAACATGCTGGTGTTCGGCGCCATCGTCATCGTCCTCGCCGGCGCCCAATTCCGCATCGACGGACGCATCATCGAGGCGCCCGCCGACATCGTCCAGGAAGTGCCGAACACCCTGCTGCTGGTGCTCGCGGCACTGGCTCTGCTGATCCTGACCGTCGCCGTGAACCTGATGGCGAACTTCGTCGCCCCGATCTACGCGCTCAACAACCTGTTCCCGAAGCAACTGAACTTCCGTCGCGCAGCGTTCATCTCGGCCGTCATCGGCCTGGTCATCCTGCCGTGGAACCTGTACAACTCGCCTGCGGTGATCAACTACTTCCTTGGTGGGCTGGGTGCCATCCTCGGGCCTTTGTTCGGCATCATCATGGCCGACTACTGGCTGGTGCGTCGTTCCCAGATCAACGTTCCGGCTCTGTTCACCGCTGATGCGAACTCCGAATACCATTACGCCAAGGGCGTCAACGTGCGTGCCGTGGTCGCGCTCGTCATCACGGCGGTGGCGGCACTGCTGATGGCGTTCGTTCCGGCGTTCAAGATCGTCTCCGAGTTCTCCTGGTTCATCGGCGCAGGACTCGGTGCGATCGTGTACCTGGTGGTCGCCGACCGACGGGGACCGTTCAACGACGTCTCCGGCGAGCCCATCGCCGTGGCGAGCACGCACTAGTAGGGACTGCCATGCGAATCCTCGTAGCCAACGTGAACACGACGGCGTCGATGACCGATGCCATCGCCGAGTCGGCGCGCCGTGTCGCGTCACCGGGTACCGAGATCGTCGGCATCACACCGCGTTTCGGTGCGGACTCGTGCGAGGGAAACTTCGAGAGCTATCTGGCGGCCATCGCCGTGATGGATGCGGTCACCTCGTACCCCGAGCCGTTCGACGCCGTCATCCAGGCCGGCTACGGCGAGCACGGTCGGGAGGGTCTGCAGGAGTTGCTCGACGTCCCGGTGGTCGACATCACCGAGGCGGCCGCGTCGACGGCGATGTATCTCGGACACAAGTACTCGGTCGTCACCACGCTCGACCGCACCGTCCCGCTGATCGAGGACCGTCTCAAGCTCGCGGGACTCGATGCACGATGCGCGTCGGTGCGCGCGTCCGGCCTCGGTGTGCTCGAACTCGAGTCGGATCCGGGTCGGGCGGTCGACGCGATCGTCCGCCAGGCGCGAGAGGCAGTGGAGCACGATCACGCCGAGGTGATCTGCCTCGGTTGCGGCGGCATGGCCGAACTCGAGGAGAAGGTGACGGCCGCGACCGGCGTCCCGATCGTCGACGGAGTCCGCGCGGCGGTCACCATCGCCGAAGGTCTGGTCCGGATGGGGCTGTCCACGTCGAAGGTGCGTACCTACGCGACTCCGCGCGAGAAGAAGATCACTGGCTGGCCATTTCAGTTGTAGCCCAACGTCTTAGAGCATGATCTGCCGGTTGACGTCCTTGTAGAGCAGGTAGCGGAAGTTCGACGGCCCGCCCGCGTAGCACGCCTGCGGGCAGAAGGCGCGCAGTGACAGGAAGTCGCCTGCCTGCACCTCCACCCAGTCCCCGTTGAGGTGGTAGACGGCCTTGCCTTCGAGCATCAGCAGGCCGTGTTCCATCACGTGGGTCTCGGCGAACGGAATGGTCGCGCCGGGCTCGAACGTGACGACGTTGACGTGCATGTCGTACCCCAGGTCCTGCGGGTCCAGCATGCGCGTCGTGCGCCACTTGCCGTCGGTGCCGGGCATGGCCGACGGTTCGATGTCCTGCTCGTTGCCGAACTTCACCGATACCGTGTGGCCCTCGACGGCCTCATAGTCGACGGTGAGTGCACCGGACGTGACGAACAGGAAGCTCTGCACCTCGGGTTGCGGCTCGGGTCGCTGCGCCCCGCCGCCCGGCTTGACCTCGACGATGGCCTGGTAGTACGTGGTCGCACCGCCGGCGACCGGCCGGTTGACGATCCACGCGCGCGTCTCGGTCCACTCGGGGAACACCGAGGTGACGATGTCCGAGAAGACGCCGCGCGGGATCACCGTGTAGGCCTCGGTGACGATGGCGCGGTCGGTCAGCAGATCGGTCTGCGGGGGCAGGCCGCCGCGGGGCGTGTAGTACGACGGAGTGGTCACTGAGTGCTCCTGATCGGGCGGCCGAGCGCGATGTCGCGCGCGGTGGACATGGGGAGATCGGTGGCTGTCTCGATCTCGTCGACGGTGAGGGCGCCGCACACGCTGCCACGATGGATCACGTTGGCGAGTGCGCGGGCGGTGGCCGGCTCGTCCATGACGGTCGAGTCGAGCTGGTGGACGTAGTTGCGCAGGCGCGTGGCGGCGGGTGCGAAGGCGCCACGGTAGAACGCGTAGGTCGCCAGGTATCGGGTGACGAGTTGGGCGGGGTGCATGTCCCAGCCTTGGTAGATGCCGCGTTCCAGGTGGCGTCGGACGAGGCCCGCGTGCAGCTTCCACGCCATGGCGACGTTGTCGGGGTCGCCGACCGGCAGGATGTTGGTCGAGCCGTCGGACATGTGAACGCCGGTGCCTGCGACGGCTAGTTGCATGACGTTCTTGGCGTGGTCCGC
>JAQSXQ010000710.1 GCA_029256565.1 Mycobacterium sp. | reverse complement strand
GACGTCACGAGCGTCGGCCTGGTGTTCGTCGCGATCCTGCTGCCGGTCCTGGTGCTGGTGGTCGTTGCCGTCATCGCGTGGGCCGCGTTCACCGTCCTGAGACGGCGACGCAGCCGCAGGCGTTCCAAGACTCCGAACTAGACCCAAACGCCCTTGCCGACGGCGACCACGCCGCCGGCACTGATCGAGAACCGGTCACGGTCCTTGTCGAGGTCGACCCCGACCATCTCGCCCGGGCCCACCATGACGTTCTTGTCGAGGATGGCGTGGCGCACGACCGCACCGCGGCCGATCCGCACACCCGGCATCAGCACGCTGCCTTCGACGATCGCACCGTCCTCGACGACCACGTTGGACGACAGCACCGAGTTCCGCACCGAGGCGGCCGAGACGATGCTGCCGGCACCGACCACCGACTCCTGCGCCGAGCCACCGTTGACGAACTTCGCGGGCGCGAGGTTCGCGGACTCGCCCATGATCGGCCAGCGGCGGTTGTAGAGGTTGAAGACCGGGTGCACCGAGACCAGGTCCATGTGGGCGTCGTAGAACGCGTCGAGCGTCCCGACGTCGCGCCAGTACCCGTGGTCGCGTTCGGTGGACCCCGGAACTTCGTTGTCCTTGAAGTCGTAGACGGCGGCTTTTCCGTCGGCGACCAGACGCGGGATGATGTCGCCGCCCATGTCGTGATCGGAGCGGTCCTCGTCGGCGTCGGCCTTGATGGCGTCGATGAGCACCTTGGTGCTGAAGATGTAGTTGCCCATGGACGCGAACGTCTGCTCGGGATCGTCGGGTGTACCGGGCGGGTCGGCGGGCTTCTCGAGGAACTCGCGGATGCGGCCCGACTCGTCGGCGTCGATGACGCCGAACGCGGTCGCCTCGGCGCGCGGCACCCGAATGCCTGCGACGGTGACGCCCGCGCCGCTCTCGATGTGGAACTGAAGCATCTGCTCCGGGTCCATCCGGTAGATGTGGTCGGCGCCGAACACGACGACGTAATCGGGATCCTCGTCGTAGACGAGGTTCAGCGACTGCAGGATCGCGTCGGCGCTGCCCGTGTACCACCGCGGGCCGAGGCGCTGCTGCGCGGGCACCGGGGTGATGTACTCGCCGGCAAGCCCCGAAAGCCGAGAACGAAGTCGATGAGCCGATAGGCGCCGCCGAAGGGGACGGCCGGCTTGGCGCGATCCGCGGTGAGGGGGTACAGCCGCTTGCCCTCACCGCCGGCCAGGACGATGCCGAGGACGTGTGGGGCTTCCCTCATGACACAAACCTATCGGCCGTCACCGGCGGAGGCCAGCCATTCGCACTATTGGCGGCGAGTCTTCGGACTGCAAGTCAAGACAATTGGTGCGGCGAGCCATCTCGGCCGTTACCGTCAGTGTCATGCGGGTGGCGATGATGACCAGAGAATATCCGCCCGAGGTGTACGGCGGTGCCGGCGTGCACGTGACCGAACTCGTCGCGCAGCTGCGACGTCTGTGCGAGGTCGACGTGCACTGCATGGGCGCCGACCGGCCCGACGCGTTCGTCGCGAAACCCGATCCCGCGCTCGCAGGGGCGAATCCCGCGCTGTCGACGCTGTCGGCCGACCTCGTGATGGTCAACGCCGCAGCGGGCGTCGACGTCGTGCACTCCCATACCTGGTACGCCGGGATGGCGGGACACATCGCAGGGTTGCTGTACGGGGTTCCGCACGTCCTGACCGCACACTCGCTCGAGCCGATGCGGCCGTGGAAGGCCGAGCAACTCGGCGGCGGCTACCAGGTGTCGTCCTGGGTGGAGCGCACCGCCGTGGAGGCCGCCGACGCGGTGATCGCGGTGAGTTCGGGCATGCGCAACGACGTGCTGGACACCTACCCGGCCCTGGACGCCAATCGCGTGCACGTGGTGCGCAACGGCATCGACACCGATGCCTGGTATCCCGCAGAGGGGTCGGTGCTCGCCGACCTCGGCGTCGACCCGAGCCGTCCGATCGTGGCGTTCGTCGGGCGCATCACGCGCCAGAAGGGCGTCGCGCACCTCGTCGCGGCCGCCCACCGCTTCGCGCCCGAGGTGCAGCTGGTGCTGTGCGCGGGAGCTCCGGACACTCCCGAGATCGCCGCCGAGGTGGGCGGCGCCGTGACGGAGTTGGCCGCTGCGCGATCCGGGGTGTTCTGGGTAAGGGAGATGTTGCCGACCCCGAAGATTCGCGAAATCCTCAGCGCGGCAACGGTGTTCGTGTGCCCGTCGGTGTACGAGCCGTTGGGCATCGTCAACCTCGAGGCCATGGCGTGCTCGACGGCGGTGGTGGCCTCCGACGTCGGCGGCATCCCCGAGGTGGTGGTGCCGGGCGAGACGGGTGAACTCGTGCACTACGACAAGTCCGACACCGCGACGTTCGAGGCCGATCTCGCCGACGCCGTCAACAACCTGGTCGCCGACCCCGAGCGGGCCGCGGGTTACGGACGCGCGGGACGGCAGCGGTGCATCGACGAGTTCTCCTGGGCGCGCATCGCCGAGCAGACACTCGACGTGTACCGCGCGGTCTCCGCATAGCCACGGCAGCCTAGGTACGGCAACCTAGCCACAGCAGCGTGACCGGCCGCCGATGCGACCGGTCACGCTCGAGCTGCTAGCTGGTGACGCCCTTGAGTTCGTCGCCGAGGGCTGCGGCCTCGTCGGGGGTCAGTTCGACGACGAGTCGTCCACCACCTTCCAGTGGTACCCGCATCACGATGCCCCGCCCCTCTTTGGTTGCTTCCAGTGGACCGTCGCCGGTCCGGGGCTTCATCGCCGCCATCGAGTGCCTCCTCCGCATGTGCCGACCCGCGGTAGCGGACCGGTCGGGCCGGGACCGCCCACGCGTTGAAGCTCCCGGCTCTGAACTGCAACTGAACTTCCTACATTGTTCCCTATTCCGGCCGTTCAGTGTGCAAAGACCCGACGAAGCGCCTTCGCGCGGCGGCTGAACGCTTCATTTCACACGTCCTTCCGCACGAAACAGGATGCCAGGTGATCGTCCACCATGCCGGTCGCCTGCATGAGCGCGTACGCCGTGGTAGGGCCGACGAACTTGAAGCCGCGCCGCTTGAGTTCCCTTGCCATGGCCGTGGACTCGGGCGTCACGGCAGGCACGTCGGCCATGGTCGCTGGGCGTGGGCGCGGCGGCGGTGCGAACGACCACAGCAGCTCGCCGAGGTCGACGCCCTGGCTCGCCAGCTCCGCGACCGCCTTGGCGTTGGCGATGGTGGCCACCACCTTGGCCCGGTTGCGCACGATGCCCGGGTCGGCCATCAGCCGCTCGACGTCCACTTCGGTGTAGGCCGCGACCCGCTCCGGGTCGAAGCCGTCGAACGCCAGGCGGAAGTTCTCCCGCTTGCGCAGGATGATCAGCCACGACAGCCCGCTCTGGAAGGCCTCGAGCGACATCCGCTCGAAGAGGTCGCGGGTGCCGTGCAGGGGAACGCCCCACTCGGTGTCGTGATAGGCGCGGTACAGCTGCGAGTCCGGCAGGGACCACCGTGGCCCGGAGAAGTCGGCCCAGCCGCAGCGGGTGAGGCCGTCCTCG
>JAQSXQ010000019.1 GCA_029256565.1 Mycobacterium sp. | reverse complement strand
TCCTTCACGCAACGCCTCGTCGGCGGAGAGTCGCGTCGCGTCGATGATGAGCCGCTTCGCGCGGTGCGGTCCGATCAGCCTGGGTAGGCGCTGGGACCCGCCTGCGCCAGGGAAGATGCCAAGGCCGGTTTCCGGAAAGCCGAAGGTGGCCTCGGCGTGCAGGATTCGTAGGTCGCAGGCCAGGGCGAGCTCGGCGCCTCCACCCAGCGCATGCCCGTTGAGCGCGGCGATGACGGGCTTGGGCGCCAGCTCGAGGAGGCGTTGCACGACGGTCCACCGCCGCATCGCACGATAGGTGTCGGGGTCGAGATTGCGCATCACCTTGAGATTGGCCCCGCCGACGAAGATGCGGTCCTTGCCACGAATCACGATGCAGCGCACGGACGGATCGTCGAGAACCGTCGGCAGATGTTCGATCAGGGCCTCGATGAGCTCGGGGTCGACGATGTTGACGCGACCATGGTCGAGGACGACCGTCGTGACGGCCGCGTCGCGTTCGAAGCGGAAGCCGATCGGTTCGGTGCTCATGACAGGACCCCTTGGCCGTGCAGGTCGGCGAGTTCGGCGGCGGTGAGGCCGAGAAGGTCGGTGAGGATTTCGTCGGTGTGCTGCCCCAGAAGCGGAGCGGGATCCCAAAGGCCGCCTGGCGTGACCGACAGGTGGGTCACCACGCCCTCGTGGGCGACCGGCCCGACCAGCGGGTGGTCGAGGTCGACGTAGAAGCCGCGTGCGCGTAGCTGGGGGTCGGTGTCGACCAGATCTCGACCGTCTCGGACGGCATGGGCGGGGACTCCGGCGTCCTGCAGGAGCTCGGCGAGGGCGTCGGCGTCGGACTGCGCCGCGAGGTGTGTGATCGCCTCGAGTGGGTCGGGATGTACGTCGTCGATGCCCAGGACGTCGGCGGCCGCGCGGAAAGCTTCGGCCGTCGTCCCCCCGATGGCCAGCCACCTGTCGTCGCCGCGGGTGCGGACGATCCGGGACGGGGTTGCGCTCGACGGCTCGTCGGGAAGCTGCACCTCGAGGAGTGCGGTGCCCAGATGTGATGCCATCGCTTCCAATTGGGAGAGGTCGACGTGGCCGCCCTCGCCCCGGTACAGCAATTCCAGCGCACCGATGACGGCGGCATTGGCGGCGACCATGTCGCCGAGGCCGAAGGTGAGCCCCTGGGGGTCGCGGTCGTCGCGGGCGGTCTCGGCGGTCAACCCCGACATTGCGGCGAGGGTGTCGGCGAAGGTGACGGCGTCGCGCCATGGCCCTGACTGGCCGACTCCTGCCATGGATACCAGGATGACCTCTGGATTGAGCTCACGAAGCTTGGGAAAGTCGAGACCCCATTTGGCGAGTACGCCTGGGCTGAAGTTCTCGACCACGACGTCGACGGTGGGCACCAATCGGCGCAGGATGTCCTGCCCGGCCTCGGTGCGCAGATTGAGCGCCACGCTGCGCTTGTTGCGGTTGAAGTTGAGGAAGTAGCCGCTTTCGTCGACGCCGGCCCCGGGCCGCAGTCGCATGCCGGGCGAGAAGCGGGTGGGGTCCTTTCGGTGCTGCGACTCCACTTTGACGATGTCGGCGCCGTGGTCGGCGAATGTTTTCGTGACGTAGGGGCCGGCGAGTACCCAGGTGAGGTCAAGAACGCGAACGCCCTCAAGCGCGCCGCCGCGCCCGGAGCGGGATACCGGCGGGATCCTCCGTCGAGGCCCGGTGTGGGATGGCGCGTCCGTCGGCCACACCTCCGCCGAGGACACCGTGCGTGGCTCGTCGAGCCATAGCGGTCGGCGCAGTGCGGGAGATTCCCAGCCGAATCCCACGTCACGCAGTTCACCGTTGCGGCCGATGTCGATGAAGAATCGACGGTCGAGTAGCTGCGGGTTCTCCAGCAGGGCACGCGGGGAGTCGACCCTCGCCCAAGGGAGGGCCCTTCGGCGGGCTTCTTCGGCGAAAGATTGCGCAGACCGTCGAGCCACGAACCGCGCCACGACGGCATCGACGTGAGCCCTTCCGCTCCAACGGATCTCGGTGTCCTGCCATCGTTCCTCTGCGAGGTCTTCGGCTTCGTCCTCCGCGACCATCCAGGCCAGGAGGTCGTTCCACATTCGGGGGCTGCCGGAATACCCGCCGGCGAGGAATCCGTCGGCTGCTCGGAAGACCTGGTGTGCGACATGGCCGTAGATCCCGGAGTTGCGTTCGGGAATCTGTTTTCCGTGTATCCAGGCGATGGCACCGATCTCGAGAGTCGCGGCCACTGCTTCCTGCGCTGACACCTCGACGAGCTGACCGGTTCCCGTGCGCTGGCGTGCGATCAGTGCGAGCAGCGCGCCGATTGCGCCGTGTGTGCCCGCGAGCTGGAGTCCCTGCTCGCGCGGCGGTGGTTCGGGCGCGCGTCCCGGATCGCCGCACAGCCACGCCATGCCACCGGCTGCGGTGAGGACGGTGTCGTCGGCGGTCCATTCGCGATGGGGCCCTGACAAGCCGAACGGCGTGATCACGGTGTGGATCGTCGAGGCCCAGGCCTGCGGGTGGGCTTGGCGGGAGGCCAAGGTACGAAGGCGTGACACCGGCCCGGACTCAAGGACGACGTCGGCCCGGGTGGCGAGATCCGCGAAAGCCGCGCCGTACGAATCATCGTCGGTCAACCTGAGAAGCCGTTTGCCGGCATGCCAGTGCAGTCGGTCGACGTCGCGGGTGGACTCGTCGGGTGCCGTGACGCGCACGACGTCCGCGCCGAGGCCGACGAAGATCCGGGCGGCTTGATGGCCGAGCCGGTCGGTGAGGTCGAGCACGCGTAGTCGACGGTCTGTCATGCGATCTCCTCGGTGGCGTGGCAGGTCTCGGCGTCCCAGGCCCCGGGTGGGAGGCCACGATCGCGCAGGGAGCGCCGGTTGATCTTCATACTGGCCGTCCGGGGCACCGCCGACTCGACACTGATGTAGCGCGGGACGGCGTGACGAGAGAGCCTGTCAGCGCAGTGAGTTCGCAGTGCTTCCGGCGAAAGGGCGCTGCCCTCGCGGGGGACCACGACGAGCAGCACTTCGTCCTCGGTCAGCTCTGACGGCACGCCGATCGCCGCAACGTCGTGGACGTCGGGGTGGGCCGAGGCGACCCACTCCACGTGTTCGGCGTCGACCGTGAGGCCGCGGCGCCGAATGGTGTCGGTCATGCGGCCGTCGTAGTACAGCCATCCCTCGGACAGTCGAGCTCGGTCACCGGTGACGAACCACTCGCCGTGCCAGGCCGCGCGGGTGGTCTCCGGTTCGCCGACGTAGCGGGTGAATGTCAGATGGGGTTGTAGCGGGCGGACTTCCAGTGAACCGGTCGCTCCATCGGCCACAGGTTGGCCGTCCTCGTCGAGAATCCGGGCCGCGTACTCGGGGACCACCTGTCCCGCCGCGCCGGGGAGGACCTGGGCTCCGGTCGTCGCGACGTCGCCGAGTTCGGTGCAGGCGTACGCCTGCCGCAATTCGACACCGAAACGCTGCGACATCGCGGTCCACATCCATGCCGGCGCGGGACCGCCGTACGCACGCCGAACTCGGTGCTCGCGGTCGCGGTCCGCAGGTGGTTGGCGTAACAGGATCGCGCACACGGCTCCCATGAAGTTGAAGGCCGTGACTTGTTCTTGAGAGGCGGTCTGCCAGAATCGGCGTGCCGAGAAATCGTCGACCACCAGTCGGGCCCCGGACATCACGGCCGGGAGAAACCCCGCGTGACGGGCGTTGACGTGTTGCCACGGAAACACGTTCAGCAGGACATCGGAGGCGTCGTATTCCATCGCGCGCAGCACCCGTGCGGCCTGGCCGAGCCCCACGCCGTTGGACAGCAGCGCGCCCTTGGGACGGCCACCCGTTCCCGAGGTGACCATGATGGCGGCGGCGTCGCCGGCCGACGACCGGTGACGCAACGGCCGCGGGCCCGTCAACTCGTCGACGGCGGGCAGGTCTTCCCACGGGCCGTCCACGGTGATGGCGGGCCTCGACGGATGCCCGCCCAGACGGGCGAGATGGGGTTCGGTGGCCAGCCGGGTCGGCGTCGCGACGCAGAGCACACAGTCGGCGGCTGCGGCGAGTCGGCCGGCGACATCGCGGTCCAGGCCCGTCGGCAGCGGTAGTTCGACGGCCCCCAGCCATGACAGGGCCGTCGTGGTCGCGGCCGCGGTGGGCCCGGAAGGGATTGCGGTCGCGACGACCTCGCCGGGTGCGACGAGGGGCTTGAGAGCGCCGGCCACGTCGACGGCGCGTTCGAGTAGCGCCCCCGCGCTGATCCCTGCTTCCCCGGCGCGGCGGATGATTTCGCCGCCGGCGTCGGTGCTGGCGCGCTGCTCGACGGCCTCGGCCCAGGAGGACGGACTCGTCACGCCGATTGTGACTGCTTCTCGGCGGCGAGGGTGAGGGCGATGTCGATGATCATGTCCTCTTGCCCGCCGACGAGGTGCCGACGACCGCACTCCATCAGGAGGTCGCGCACGTCGACGCCATGGGCGTGCGACGCGGCCTCGGCATGGCGCAGAAAGCTCGAGTACACGCCGGCGTAGCCGAGCGTCAGCGTTTCGCGGTCGACGCGCACCGGCCGGTCCTGGAGTGGCCGGACGATATCGTCGGCGGCATCTTGCAGCAGGAACAGGTCACTGCCGTGCTGCAGGCCGGTCAGGTTGGCGGCAGCGATGAAGGCTTCGATGGGGCAATTGCCGGCTCCGGCACCGTGGCCGGCCAGGGACGCGTCGACGCGAAAGACGCCGTTCTCCACGGCAACAAGGGAATTGGCCACGGAGAGGGAGAGGTTCTCGTGGGCGTGAATGCCGATCTGGGTGTCGGTGTCGAGCACATCGCGGTAGGCGCGAACCCGGGCGGCGACGTCGCCCATGGTGAGGCGGCCACCGGAGTCGGTGACGTAGACGCAGTGCGCGCCGTATGACTCCATGAGCTTGGCCTGGCGCGCGAGCTCGGCCGGCTCAGCCATGTGCGACAGCATGAGGAAGCCGGCGACGTCCATTCCGATCTCCCGCGCGGCCGCGATGTGCTGAGCGGAGATGTCGGCCTCGGTGCAGTGGGTGGCGACGCGGACCGATCGAACTCCAAGGGAATAGGCATGTTTGAGGTCGTGGATGGTTCCGACGCCCGGCAGCAGCAGCGTCGTCAGGGTGGCGTGCTTGATGACGGAGGCGGCAGCTTCGAGCCATTCCCAGTCGGTGTGCGAACCCGGCCCGTAGTTGACCGAGGAGCCCGCCAGGCCGTCGCCATGGGCGACCTCGATCGCGTCGACGCCCGCCTCATCGAGGGCGACGACGATTCGCTTGACGTTCACCGGGGACAGTCGATGGCGGACGGCGTGCATGCCGTCGCGCAGCGTGACGTCCTGGACGTAGATCGGAGTGCTCATCGGAGGGCCAACTTTCGGGCTGCGAGTCGCTCGGCGACCTGGACGGCGGCCGAGGTCATGATGTCGAGGTTCCCGGCGAAGGTAGGGAGGTAGTCGGCGGCACCCTCGACTTCGAGGAACACCGAAACCTGATGGGTGGGCCGCCTACCCGAGGGGTTTGCGAGCAGTGTCTCGACGGGCTGGTCGACGGGGATTTCGGTGACTTGGACTTCTTGTTTGAGTCGATAGCCGGGAACGTATGCCGCGACGTCGGCCACCATGGCCCGAACCGAGTCCCGGATCCGTCCCGCGAGGTCGTCACCGCCGTCGGAGGTGACGAGCGCAAAGACGGTGTCGCGCATCATCAACGGCGGTTCGGCGGGGTTGAGGACGATGATGGCCTTGCCGCGGACGGCTCCGCCGACGGCCTCGATGGCAGCCGAGGTGGTCTCGGTGAACTCGTCGATGTTCGCGCGGGTACCTGGGCCGGCCGAGCGAGAGGCGATGGAGGCGACGATCTCGGCGTATTCGACTCCGGCGATGCGGCGGATCGCCGCGACGACCGGGATGGTGGCCTGACCGCCGCAGGTGACCATGTTGACGTTGCGTGCGTCGAGGTGGAGATCGAGGTTGACCGCCGGTATGACGTAGGGGCCGATGGCCGCAGGTGTCAGGTCGATCATGGTCTTGCCGAACGGCTCGAGACGGGCAGCGTTGGCCAGGTGAGTCTTGGCGGAGGTGGCGTCGAAGACGACGTCGATATCGCTGAAGCCCTCCAGGGCGATCAACCCCTCGACCCCTTCGTGGGTGACGGGGACGCCGAGTGCGCGCGCGCGGGCCAGGCCGTCGGAGTCGGGGTCGATGCCGACCATGGCGCCCATGTCGAGGCTGGGGGACCGTCGGACCTTGATCATCAGATCGGTGCCGATGTTTCCGGAGCCGATGATGGCCACTCTTGGCGCGTTTCGCATGGTTACCTCACTTGCGGACCTCGGTGCTGGTGCTGTCGGTGACAGACTCACACCCTCACAGGTGCCGCAGCGCAGGCGCAGTATTCGGTTCCGTTGAGCGATACCGGGTTACGCGAAGCGCCGAGTTTCCAACGGTGCCGAGGCGCTCATCACCAGCCGGGTGTGCTGACGGGTGATGCTTCCCGAGGCGAGTCGCAGCGCGTTCACGAGAGCGGAATCGGCGGTGTGGTCGACGGGAACGGTGAGCGACAGGGCGGCGATCACGCCGTCGCCGGAGTCGTAGATCGGGACGGCGAAGCTCTTGAAGCCGAGCAGGGCCTCCTCGCGTTCGGTGGCGACGCGAAGTGCCCGGATCGATTCCAATTCCCGGCGCAGCGAGGGCAGGTCGGGAGCGCTGCGCGGGGTGAGCCGCTGCCAGGTGTCGCCGACCAAGTGCTCCAACAGTTGATCGCTGTTCGGCGCCAACGCGAGGAGGAGCTTGCCCGATGCGGTGCAGGTGAGGGGGAGGCGCCCGCCCACCCGCGACAATGCGTGCACGCTACGGGTGCCGCCGAGTTTCTCCAGGTAGCAGGTGCGGGTGCCCTCCAGAACGGCCAGGTGAGCGGTGCCCCTGGTCGACGCGACGAGGTCGACGAGGACCGGCCTGCCGACTCTGCGCAGCAGCGAGGCACTGCCTGCGCGCTGGCTCAGGGCGAAGACACTGAAACCGATTCGGTATTCCTGTCCGATCCGCTCGAGCATCCCCAGTGCCACGAGCTCCTGGGCGAGCCGATACACCGATGGCTTGGGCACTCCGCTGCGCTGACACAGGTCGACGAGACGCAAGGTCTCGTTGTCGCCGTCGAAGGCCGAGAGGATCGAGAACGCCTTGCCGAGGACGGAGTTCGGGGTGGTGGTGGAGACGTCGTCGTCTAGTTCCAACGGGTGGGCCAGCACGCTCATGGTCGTCTCCTGGAGTTCAACGTGATACCGGTGTGTCCCCGGTCACAAACCATGATTATCCAAATGGATAGCACTTGTCCAGTGGGAGGCCAATAAGAAACGGACTGTTTACATTGCGACGGCGCCAGCGGTGAGTTCGCTGACCGGAACGCCGACACTGGCCAGGGGTCGCCCGCTGGCAGATTGACTCTGTCCGCGCGCCCGCATGGCGTTCGGTGACACGAACCCGAGGGAAGATCATGCACACCACGCAACTGTTAATCGCCAACGAGTGGGTCGACGCTTCTGACGGCGCCACCAGCGAGACCGTCAACCCGGCAAACAACCAGGTCATCGGTGTCTTTGCCGATGCAGGTGACGCCGACGTCGACGCCGCCGTGGCTTCGGCGCGCAGTGGATTCGAATCCGATGCCTGGCGCGGGATGACCCCCGATGACCGTGGACGTCTGCTCTGGCGCATCGCCGACCTGCTGGACCGGGACGCCGAGGAGATCGCGGCGCTGGAGACTCTCGACCAGGGCCAGCCGACCTTCATGAGCACCGGTGTGAATTTGCCGCTGGCGGCGCAGGTCTTCCGCTACTACGCCGGCTACGCCACCAAGATCGACGGCAGGGTTGCGCCGGTGTCGATCCCGGGCAACCTGAGCTATCAGCGCCGCGTCCCGCTCGGCGTGTGCGCGCTGATCACGCCGTGGAACTTCCCGCTCGCCATCGCGGCATGGAAGCTGGCGCCGGCCCTGGCCACGGGCAACTCGGTGGTCCTCAAACCCGCCGAGCAAACGCCCCTGTCCACGGTCCGGCTGGTGGCGCTGTGCCGCGAGGCTGGTGTTCCTTCGGGCGTCGTCAACCTCCTGACCGGCGGACCTGAGGTCGGCAAGGCACTCGTCGCGCACCGCGGGGTCGACAAGGTCTCCTTCACGGGTTCGACCGAGGTGGGTCAGCACATCGTCCGGGCGTCGGCAGGCAACCTCAAGCGGGTCGCCCTCGAGCTCGGCGGAAAGGCGCCCAGCATCGTGTGCGCGGACGCCGACATCGAGGCGGCGGTGGCCGGCAACCTGCAGGGTGCGGTGTTCAACACCGGCCAGGCGTGTGGCGCGTACACCAGGTTCTTCGTGCACCGCTCACGCGTGGACGAGTTCACCTCGAAGATTGTGGCAGCGGCCGATGCCCTTCCGATCGGGCCGGGCCAGGATCCCGCCACGATCATCGGCCCGTTGGTATCCCAGGAGCACCTCGACCGCGTACACGGCTACGTCGAGTCGGGACGCTCGCAAGGTGCCGAGTTGGTCACCGGCGGCACCCGCGTCGGGGGCGACTTGGCTGACGGATTCTTCTATCGCCCAACGGTATTCAGCGGGGTGCGGGACGACATGACCATCGCCAGGGAGGAAATCTTCGGTCCGGTCCTCTCAGTCATGGCCTATGACGACGAGGACGAGGTCGTGGCGCGCGCCAACGACACCGACTTCGGGCTCGCCGCCGTGCTGTGGACCAAGGATCTGTCGACCGCACACCAGCTCCCCCCTCGGCTGCACTTCGGCACGGTTTTCGTCAACCAGCTTCCGCTGATCGACCCGGCATCGCCGTGGGGCGGTTTCGGGATGAGCGGATGGGGTCGCGAATTCGGCGAGTACTCGATCGACTCGTTTACCGAGACGCAGACGACGTTCCTGAATCTGAGCTAGACGCGGCGGGCCGGAGGCGTCGCGGTGGGCATGCAACCGCGGCGACCGCCAGCACCCCGCGACGGCGCCGATGGCAGCCCTCGGCGACGTCGCGTCCGCGAGCGGACCGATGCACAGTGCGGTCACCGGGCGGGCGCCGACGAAGCTGAGCAGCCAGAACGCCATGATGCGTCCCCGGAGATGGTCCGGAGTCCGTTCTTGTACCAAGGACGTCGCTACCGTCAGCGTCATCACGAAACCGGCACCGACGAGAGTGAAGCCGCCAAGTGCGGCCACCACCGTGGGCAGTGCCGCCGTGATCCCGAGTCCGACGACCATGACGACGAGACCCGCCGTCGGGACCCACTCCTGGGACGTGCGCCGGACGACGACACCCAGGATCATCAAGCCGATCGCGGATCCGACACCGAACGCGATGCTCAGTGCGCTCACCAGATAGGAGCGCGCGTCTGCTCACCGTTCGGTGACTGCCACAATTCGCGAATCTCTTTGAGCACCTGGTGAAATGATTCGCGTAGTTGGTCACGGGTGCGGGTGCACATACCGAGGTCGGCCGCACCATGGGGACGAATCCGCAGCTGCCGGGCATGCCGTCCGGATTTTCTCGTCGGAGGGACCACCACGTTGGCGGTGATGATGGGCCTCATCCCTGTCGTCTTCTTTGCAATCGGGCACCTCGCGAGCTACAAAGCGACGGACAGAACGTCCGAGTGTGAGCACCAGCGCCCGCCTGCGGACACTTAGACGTCACCAGCCGGTCGCGAGAACGCGTTCGAGGGAGTCGACGAAGTAGTCCACCGACTCCTGTGAGATACACAGCGGGGGTTTGATCTTGAGTACGTTCTGAAAGTCGCCGGTGGGCTGCATGATGACCCCCAGGGTGAGGAGTCGATCGTAGATCGAGGCCGTCTCCTCGGTGGCGGCTTCGGAGATGCGACGGCCGACCAACGCGCCAGTGAACTCCTCGGCGAGGCGTACCCGGGTCGGCGGGTGGTGACCGTCGAGGCGCGGCCCATCTTCGCGCGCGGCGGCGGCATCCACTGCATCACTCAGCAGCAGCCGCGAGTTCCCCGTAGCGGCTGACGACGTCGTAGATGCGAATGCGCAGATGAGTCAGGCGTAGCCCTCTACTGCGGTAAGGGCCGGCCAGGTGACCGGGCAGTGACCCGCGACAAACGTGCACTCTCAGTGTCGGCCAGTGCTATGAGTCGATCGTGGGACTTCCGCATTAGCGTGGCGTCCGCTGGCACGGCGTGGGTCCCGACGACCTGGTCGAGGTCGATTCCCGCGGCATCCGAGACCGACGCCGCAAGGTTGGGAGCACTCACCACGCCTGGTGCCTCGCGCGACTCCATCGTGGTCGACCTGGGCGGCGGGACGATGGACGTCATTGCCACCGAATCCAGCCGTGTGCTGGCCGGGTGTGGGCAGCTGGTGACCGCAGCAGTCGCAGCGGCGCTCGGCGTCCCGAATGCGTTGGCGGAATGGGTCAAACGCACCCCGAGCACGAGGATCGAGTCGTCCCATGTGGCCATCACCGAAGACGGGCGACGCACCTTCCTCGACGGACCGGCTCGCGCCGACACCATCGGTCGCCTCGTCGTCGACGGTCCGACCGGAGTGGTGCCCTTCACCGACCGACTCGATCCCCGGCAGTGGGCCGCACTGCGGAGGGAATTGAAGGTGGCCTGTCTGGGCAGGGCGGCTGCCCGCGCCGGCGTCGCTCTCACGGGCGCGTCAGACGTGATCGTCGTCGGTGGCCCTGCGGCTGATCCGGAGATTCTCTGGGCCTTGCGCCGTTGCCTTCCGCGGGAGGTGACCGTCGGGCGTGGTTCGGTGGCGGCCCAGCTCGGAACCCGCTACGCAGTGGCCTACGGGCTCGCGTTGAACGGCTAGCAACACACGAGATGGCGGCCACCGCGGCCACCGACGGCCTGCTCGATCTCAAGCGGATCGCATACTGTAAAACCGACGCTGTCTGTTAACTTCCTGGGGGCAACCTCGACGACCTGCCCAAGGTGTTGCCGCGGCCAGCAATCGGTTACGAGCAGTTCGCTCGCCGTACCGCTGCGGCTCACGGGTTCGCTGCACCGTGAGTTGAGTGCGAACCGGCCTGATACCTCACTTCCTGAGGTCGAGGGCGGTGCACACGAATGTCCTCCCCAGGCCAGCCCCTCTTCAGCTGAACGTGTTCGTGGACAACCGTCTGGTTCTAGGATTCGCCATTTAGATAGCAAAAACTGGTTCGTCATCTCGGTGGCAAGACGGGAAAGCCGCAGGCAGAGCCATCGTCATATGACACGGAGTTTGGCAACCTACAGGCGGGGCAGTTGGCAAAGTTGGTGCAGAGGATTTACAACGCCGGCACGGCGCCGATCTGCTGCAAGATTCCCAGGAGATCGGGCTGGCCTTGTTCCCGCACGATCTGGCCATCGGCGAACTGGTAGAAGTTCAGGGCACGAACCGAAATCTTGTTGCCAGTGGGCGG
>JAQSXQ010000709.1 GCA_029256565.1 Mycobacterium sp. | reverse complement strand
GGCCATGCGCTGGCACGGCGGTGAACTCGCGTCGCGGCTGGGCGGGTCGGTCGACGAATTGTCCGACGTGCTGGTGCGATCCGTGCTGCCGATCGTGGTGGCCGCCGTCCTCTCGACGGCCGCGGTGGCCGCGCTGGCGTTCATATCCACCGGTGCAGCGCTGGTGCTGGCCGTCAGCCTCGCGGTGGCCGGGTGCCTCGCACCGTGGCTGGCCGCCCGCGCCGCAGCAGCCGAGGAGGACGTCGCGGCGGGGCACCGGTCGGCCCGGGACACCGCGGCGATGCTCGCGCTCGACCACGGGCCCGAGCTGCGGGTGGCGGGCCGCCTCGACCACGTCGTCGCCGAAAGCGCGCGTAGTCAACGCGACTGGGGCGCAGCGTCGGATCGCGCCGCCCTGCCCGCCGCGGCGGCTGCCGCTGCGCCGACCCTCGCCATCGGAGCCAGCGTGCTCGGCGCGGTCGTCGCCGCACTGTCGCTGGGGTCCGCGTTGGCACCGACCACGGCGGCGATCCTCGTCCTGCTGCCGCTGTCGGCATTCGAGGCGACGACGGCGCTGCCCGCCGCCGCCGTCCACCTGGTGCGGGCACGCATCGCCCTGCGACGCCTCGCCGACCTCACCGCACCTGGGACCGCCCGTGAGCGGCCTGCCGTCGCGGCACCCGACGTGGTCGCCGGTGACCGCCTCGCGGTGGTCGGCCCCAGCGGTGCGGGCAAGACCACGCTGCTGCTGGCGATCGCCGAAGCACACCGGGTTTCCGGCGAGGCGGGCTTCTTCCCGGAGGACGCCCACCTGTTCGACACGACGGTCCGGGACAACCTGCTCGTCGCCCGCGGCGACGCGACCGACGCCGAACTGCACGCCGCGCTCGACGCCGTCGGACTCCGGGCGTGGGTCGACGGCCTTCCCGATGGCCTCACCACCGTGCTGCACGGCGGCGCGGCGGCCGTCTCAGCCGGACAGCGCAGGCGACTCCTGCTGGCCAGGGCATTGGTGTCGAACTTCCCGATCGTGCTACTCGACGAGCCGACCGAGCACCTCGATGCCGCCGCCGCGCACCGCATCACGGTGGATCTGCTGACACCGGGGGCGATGTTCTCCGCCGACCGCGCGGTGGTGGTCGCGACGCATCAATTGCCCGAGGAGGCACGCTGTCCCGTCGTGACGGTGGGCCGCGACGCGTATTCTCGGCAGACATGACCGGGTATCCGGGCGGATATCCGCCGCCGCCACCGCCGCAACAGCCGTATCCCGGCTACGGGGGTTACCCGTACCAGTACGGACCGCCACCGACGGCGCCGCGCAACGGCTTGGGCATCACCGCACTGATCTTGGGCATCGTCGGGCTGCTGTCGTTCTGGTCGGTGCTAGGCGGCGTCGTGTTCGGCCTCGCCGCCGTCATCATCGGCATCGTCGCCCGCGGCCGCGTCAAGCGGGGCGAGGCGAACAACGGCGGAATCGCGGTGGCAGGCATCGTGCTCGGCGCCGTGGCCATCGTCGTCTCGTTGGCCTTCATCGCGGTGTGGGCAGGCGTGTTCCGGGAAGTCGGCGGCACCGACTACCTCGACTGCGTGTCCCGCGCCGGGTCGGACCAGCAGGCGCTCGACAGGTGCATCGACCAGCTCACCGATCGGGTCGACGGCCAGTTCAGCACCACCCCGTCGCGCTAGCGCTCGGGGAAGTACTTGACGATGCCCTCCTGGACGACGGTGGCCAGCACGCGTCCGGATTCGTCGAAGAAGTGCCCGGTGCCCAGTCCCCGGGATTCCGCGGCCACCGGCGACACCGTCGAGTAGAGCACCCAGTCGTCGAACCGGATCGGGCGGTGGAACCACACCGAGTGGTTCATCGTGACGGCGAAGATGCGGTCGAAGCCCCACGACAGCCCGTGGGTGGTGATGATCGAATCGAGCACGGTCGTGTCCGACGAGTACACCAGCGCCGCGGCGTGCAGCACGGGGTCCGCAGGCATCGCGCCCTGCGACTTCATCCACACCCGGTTGTGCGCGAGGCTCCCACCGCGGTCCCGCATCACCCACGCCGGGTCGTTGGTGTAGCGCCACTCGATCGGCCGCAACGCGTTCGCGAAGTGCGGCACGGTCTCCTCGTACCCGCGCAGCAGATCGTCGATCCCCGGCAGGTCGTGCGGGGGCGCGACGTCGGGAACCTCGACGTCGTGTTCGAGGCCGCGGCCGCCGGACAGGTGCGACACCAGCGCCGACCCCAGCAGCAGGCCACCCTGCGTCACGTCGACCCGACGGTTCGCGAAGCGCCGCTCGTCGCGCAGCCGGACCACCGAGAATTCGAGGTCTGCGGCTGGCGGCCACGAACGCCTGCGCCATCATCTGGCCACCGAACGTCCGGATGGGGTTCTTGCAGGGGTGCGACCCGGTGAACGCGTCGTCACCGATGCGGGTCAGGTCGAGGACCCGCAGCAACTCCAGGAAGTCCGGATGCGACGCGTCACCGAGAGGGGCCTCAGGGCCGGGGGCCTCATCGCCAGACAAACGAAGGGCCTCCTCGGATCACTCGTTACGCGTGGTCGTCCTCGCCGATCCGGTGCACGTGGATCAGGTTGGTCGAGCCTACTGTGCCGGGAGGGGCACCTGCGACGATGACCACCAGGTCGCCGCGCTTGTAGCGGCCGAGCGACAGCAGCGACTCGTCCACCTGCCGGATCATGCCGTCGGTGGTCTGCATGTGCGGAACGATGAACGTCTCGGTGCCCCACGTCAGCGCAAGCTGGCTGCGTACCTCGGGCAGCGGCGTGAACGCCAGCAGCGGCAGCGGGGTGTGCAGCCGTGCCAGCCGCTTGACCGTGTCACCGGACTGGGTGAACGCCACCAGCGCCTTGGCGTCGAGCCGCTCGCCGATGTCGCGCGCCGCGTACGAGATGACGCCCCGCTTGGTGCGCGGCACGTGCGTCAGCGGCGGCGCCGCCGTCGAGTTCTCCTCGACGGCGGTGACGATCCGGGCCATCGTGCGGACGGCCTCCAGCGGGTACTTGCCCACCGACGTCTCGCCCGACAGCATGACCGCGTCGGCACCGTCGAGGACGGCGTTCGCGACGTCGGACGCCTCCGCCCGGGTGGGGCGCGAGTGCTCGATCATCGACTCGAGCATCTGGGTGGCGACGATCACCGGCTTGGCGTTCTCGCGCGCCATCTGGATCGCCCGCTTCTGAACCAGCGGGACCGCCTCTAGGGGCAGCTCCACGCCGAGGTCGCCGCGGGCCACCATGATCGCGTCGAACGCGAGGACGACGGCCTCGAGGTCCGCGATGGCCTCGGGCTTCTCCAGCTTGGCGATCACGGGCACGCGGCGGCCCACGCGGTCCATGACCTCGTGGACGAGTTCGATGTCCGA
>JAQSXQ010000708.1 GCA_029256565.1 Mycobacterium sp. | reverse complement strand
ACCAGCGAACTGGTGCTCGACGACGTGCGACTGCCCGAGAGCGCCCGCCTCCCGGGGGCCACCAGTCTGCGCGCACCGCTGAGCTGTCTCAACGAGGCCAGGTTCGGCATCGTCTTCGGTTCGGTGGGCGCCGCCAGGGACTGTCTGGAGACCGCGCTGAGCTATGCGCAGTCGCGCATGCAGTTCGACCGGCCGATCGGCGGATTCCAGCTCACCCAGCAGAAACTGGCCGACATGACGCTGGAGTACGGCAAGGCGTTCCTGCTGGCGATCCACCTCGGCCGGGCGAAGGACGGCGACGGACTGCGGCCCGAGCAGGTCAGTCTTGGCAAGCTCAACAACGTCCGCGAGGCGATCGCGATCGCACGCACCGCCCGGACCATCCTGGGCGCGAGCGGCATCACCGGCGAGTACCCGGTGATGCGGCACGCCAACAACCTGGAATCGGTGTTGACCTACGAGGGCACCAGCGAGATGCATACCCTGGTGATCGGGCAGGCGCTCACCGGCACCGCCGCGTTCCGCTGACGGGTCGGGTCGGGGCAGGAAGGGCACGGTAGAGCACGGTGGCCGAATCGATCGACGAGTACTTCACCGCGACCATCTCGGCGCTGACGGTGCCGGATGATCCGAACCCCGAAGCGCTGCGCGGTTTCTCGCCGTCGCAGTGCCTCGAGGTCTTCGACGCACAGCTGGGCAGCAGGCACCTCGACCTGGCCGCGCGGTGGCTACGGTCGCGGGGCAAGGGCTTCTACACGATCGGCTCGGCAGGCCACGAGAGCAACGCGGGCGTCGCGGCGGCGCTGCGGCCCACCGACCCCGCGCTGCTGCACTACCGCTCCGGCGGCTTCTTCCTCGCCCGCGCGGCCCAGGTGGATGGCAGCGACCCGCTGCGCGACGTCCTACTCGGGCTGGTGGCCGCCACCGAGGAGCCGATCTCCGGTGGCAGGCACAAGGTGTTCGGCCGCCACGACCTCAACGTGATCCCTCAGACCTCGACCATCGCCTCCCATCTGCCGAGGGCACTCGGCGTGGCATTCTCCATCGCCAGGGCACGCAAGCTCGGCGTCGAGAGCGCCTGGCCCACCGATGCGCTCGCGGTGTGCAGTTTCGGGGACGCCTCGGCCAACCACTCGACCGCCGTCGGTGCCATCAACGCCGCGATGCACACCGCCTACCAGGGTCTACCGATGCCGCTGCTGCTGGTGTGCGAGGACAACGGGATCGGCATCAGCACGCGGACGCCGCAGGGCTGGATCGCGCGGACCTACGACGACCGCGAGGGGCTGCGGTACTTCAGCGCCGACGGCCGCGATCTGCCGTCGGTGCTCGCGGTCGCCGGTGAGGCCGCGACGTTCGTCCGCACGCACCGCAAGCCCGCGTTCCTGCACCTGCGCACCGTGCGCCTGATGGGCCACGCGGGATCGGACTACGAACCGGCGTACCGCAAACCGGACGAGATCACGGCCGACTTCGCGCGAGATCCGTTGACCTGCACCGCCCGGCTGCTCGTCGAGGCCGGGGTCGTCGACCCTCGGCAGGTGCTCGACGCCTACGAGTCCAAGCGGGCGCGGGCGCCACGCCGGTCACCGTCGCGCAGGCGATCAACCGCGCACTCGACGGGGTACTGGCGACGCACCCCGAGGCACTGGTGTTCGGTGAGGACGTCGCACGCAAGGGCGGCGTCTACGGCGTGACGCGCGGCCTCCAGGCGCAGTACGGCACGGCGCGGGTGTTCGACACGCTGCTCGACGAGCAGTCCATCCTCGGCCTCGCCCTCGGCGCCGGGGTGTCGGGCCTGCTGCCCATCCCCGAGATCCAGTACCTGGCCTACCTGCACAACGCCGCCGACCAGATCCGCGGTGAGGCTGCGACCCTGCAGTTCTTCTCCAACCGGCAGTACCGCAACCCGATGGTCGTCCGCATCGCCGGGTACGGCTACCAGAAGGGGTTCGGCGGGCACTTCCACAACGACGACTCGATCACCGCCATCCGGGACATCCCCGGCGTGGTCGTCGCCTCGCCGGCCCGCCCCGACGACGCTGCGGCACTGCTGCGTTCGTGCGTGATCGCCGCCAAGACGGCGGGCACGGTGTGCATCTTCCTCGAGCCCATCGCGCTCTACCACACCCGCGACCTCTACGACGACGGTGACGATCTGTGGCTCGCCCCCGACACCGGCGACGTCGCGCCGCTGGGCCGCGCCCGAACCCACGGCGACGGCGGCGATCTCACCATCGTGACGTTCGGCAATGGGCTGCGGATGAGCCTGCGGGTGTCGCGCCGGTTGGCCGAACTCGGCATCTTCGCGCGCGTGGTCGACCTGCGCTGGCTCGCACCACTTCCGGTGCGGGACATCCTGTTCGAGGCGGAGGCAACCGGCCGCGTGCTGGTCGTCGACGAGACCCGCGAGAGTGGCGGCGTGAGCGAGGGTGTCGTGACCACGCTGATCGACCACGGCTACGCGGGCGGTCTGGCACGGGTGGCGAGCCGCGACAGCTTCATCCCGCTGGGTGATGCGGCACTGGAGGTCCTGCTGTCCGAGGACACGATCACCGATGCCGCCATCAAGCTGGTGCGTTCGACGCAGCGCTGATCGAACGAGGGTCCTGGTTCAGCGCTTCTCCGCGTACGCAGACCACTCGATCTCGGAGGCGGGCAGGTCGCGCCCGGTGGGCCGAACGTACCGCTCGCGCAGTTCGTTCGGTCCCAGCTGTTCGATCAGCCGCCAGCCGTAGCCCTCGAGGAAGTCCTCGGCGTCCTCGGGTGCCAACCCGAACTTCCAGATCTGGCGGCGCTGCCGGAACCGCCGGTACAGCGACGTGGCGCCGTAGAGGTCGTCACCGGAGATGAAGTCGGCCCGGACGTACGTGAGGTCGAGCCGGCTGCCCGCGGGCGCTCCGGCCAACTGGGCGAAGGTGGCCCGCACGGCCGACTCGGTGAGGTACTGGGTGACGCCCTCCCACACGAAGAACGTGCGGGCGTCCGGGGGATAGCCGTGCGCGGCCAGTACCGCGAAGAGGTCGTCGCGCTCGAAGTCGATCGGGACCCGACGAACCGAGGGCGGCGGTGCGCCGAGGACGCGCGCGACGACGTCGTGTTTGCGTGCCACGTTGACCGGCAGGTCGACCTCGTACACCGGCACGTCACTCACCCGGGCCGTCCGGTACGCCAACGTGTCGAGACCCGCGCCGAGCACCACCACGGCGTCGACGTCGGGGAGCGCGTCACGCAGATTGTCCTCGACGTAGCGCTTGCGGCACGTCAGGTTCGCCCACAGTCCGGGCCCGGAGCGCTCGGAGGCGGCGATCACGGCACGTCGAACGCGGGTCCACCTGGTCGCGGCGACGAACAGCCGCAACGGCAGCGGAAGGAACGCCGTGGCGAGGTCGTCGTCGACCAGGCGGCGGTCCGCTCGCTCGTTGTGCTCGATTGCCGACAGCACGATGGGGCCGAATGCGGTGGCAGCCGCTGGGTTTCGCGGCATCGTCGGCACCTCCGTCCCTTCCGGGGTGAGGACTAGCGCTTGTTCACGTAGCCGTCGTCGACCGGGAGTGCGACGCCGGTGATGTGCTTGCCCGTGTCGGACACCAGCCAGGCCACGGTCTCGGCGATGACCTCGGGTTCGACGGTCTCCATGTTCGCAGCACCGGCCATGTTCTGCGAGCCTTCGTCGTCGCCCGTCATCTCTGCGAGCCACTGCCGGGTGAACTCGTTGTCGATCATCGGGGTGCGCACCCCGGCCGGGTGCACCGAGTTGACCCGGATGTGCTGCGGGGAGAGCAGATTGGCATACGAACGCATCAGCCCCACGACACCGTGCTTCGCCGCCGCGTAGCCGATGGACCCGGCGAACGGCGAGCCGAGGCCGACGAGCCCCATGACCGAGCTGATCAGCACGATCGCCCCGCCGTTGCCCGCCTTGATCATCGGGCGCATCGCGACGTCGACGGTGTGGTGCACACCGGTGAGGTTGACGTCGATCACGTCGTGCCAGGCGTTCTCGCCCGCCATCGGCGCGATTCCCGCGTTGGCGATCACGATGTCCAG
>JAQSXQ010000018.1 GCA_029256565.1 Mycobacterium sp. | reverse complement strand
CACGGATTCCTCACCATGGCCGCGGGGCCGACGCCCCCGCAACCGCGACCGGTGTGGTTCGAGGCCACCGATGACGGCACCGTCCAATTGTTCACCGGCCCGGACACTCTCAAGGTGCGACGAGCGCATCGCGACCCCCGTGCGTCGATCGTGGTCGCCGCACCGGTGGGTGAGCGTGAGCGCTGGGTGTCGGTGGCCGGACGCGTCACCGTGGAGACCGACGGTGGGCACGACCTGGCCGCCCGCCTGGCCGCACGCTATTGGGACCTCGACGACCCGGTCCGGGCCGACGACCTTGCCGCGATCCTCGCCGAGGAGCAGGTTCGGCTGGTCATCCACCCGGACACGGTGAGTCGCTACGTCTACTGAGCCGTCCGGTACGCGCCGCCGTCGATGTCGTCGATCAGGGTGGGCCCGGTCGGTGTCCATCCCAGAAGCCGTTGCGTCGCAGCGCTACTCGCCGCCATGTCGCTACTGAAGAAGCCGCCGATCCAACCGAAGTGCTCCCCGACGCGATCGGTCGGTACGGCCGCGACGGGCAAGTCGAACGCCCGGCCGATGGCCTCGGCGATCGCCCGGGTGGGCACCCCCTCCTCGGCCACGGCGTGCAGGCGGGCACCGGCAGGCGCCTTCTCCAGGCCGAGCACGACCATGCGGGCGGCGTCGACGACGTGGACGGCGGGCCACCGGTTGAGTCCCTCGCCGGGGTAGCCCGACACGCCTCGCTCGCGGGCGATCCCACACAGCGCGGCGACGAAGCCGTGGTCGCCGGTCCCGTGCGTGGTGGGCGAGAAGCGCACGGCCACGGACCGGACGCCCCGTTCGACGAAGCCGAGCGCCAGGTTCTCGGTGCCCCCGCGGGGCGCGTCGGGGCCGTGGAACGGGGAGGCGTCGTCCTCGGTCGCTAGGTCGCCGTCCTTCAGGCCGGCGAGACCGGACGCGAGGAGCAACGGCCGGTCGGTACCGGCGAGTGCGTCGCCGATCGCTGCGACCGCGCCACGCTCGGCGGCGTTCGACGCCGCCATGTTCGCCCAGTCGTGCTTGTTGGCAAGGTGAATCGTGGCGTCGGCCGCGTCGGCACCTGCCCGGATGCCGTCGAGGTCGTCGAGGTCCCCCCGCCGGACGCGGACCCCCTTGGCTTCGAGAGCCGCGGCGGAGTCATCGGAGCGGGCCAACCCGGTGACGGTGTGGCCCGATGCCAGCAGGTCGTCGACCACCGCGCGACCGATCCAACCGGATGCTCCGGTCACGAAGACGTGCATGACGTGTCCCTTCGATAGCGATGTCAGTTACTGACGTGACCGTACACCTCGAAGTCAGTCACTGCCATCACTACACTTCCGGACATGGTGCGATGGGTGCCCGGGACTCCGGATCGGCTGCAGCACGCGGCGCTGGAGCTGTTCGCCGCCCGCGGCTACGAGCAGACGACGGCCGCTGAGATCGCTCAGGCGGTGGGCCTCACCGAACGGACCTTCTTCCGCCACTTCAGTGACAAGCGCGAAGTGCTGTTCCACGGCCAACAGTCGTTGACCGACGCGTTCGTGGCCGGCGTCGCCGAGGCACCGCAGACCGCGTCCCCGATCGAGCTGAGTCTCAGCGCCCTGCGTTCCGCGGCGGCCTTCTTCCCCGACGACCGCCGGCCGTACTCACGCATGCGCCAATCCGTGATCGACGACAATCCCGCACTGCAGGAACGCGAAGCGCACAAACTCGTTCGCCTCGGACGCGCCCTCGAGGACGCTCTGACGGAACGCGGCGTCGACGACCTGACGGCAGACGTGGTGGCGCAACTCAGCGTCATGGCATTCGGCATTGCGTTCGCCCGATGGATCAGAGCCGACGAGCGCCGGTCGTTCGAGGACGTGGCGACAGACGTCGTGCGCCGGGTCGGCGACGTGGCCCGCCAGCTCGAGCCGTAGCCGACGACGTCAACCCGGGTGGATACTGCGTGCATGCCGATGTACGCGCGTCACACCCGCCCGGCGACGATCGGCGACCTCGCCGCCCACGTCCGCGAGAAGCTCACGGCTCACGCCGACTCGCACCAGCTCATCCTGAACGACGTGCAGGCGTGGCTGACGCACAGCGAGAACCTGCCGTCGGGCTCGGGGCTGGGAAAGCTGCTGCGGCGCAGAGCGAATCCGTCCGACCCCGACGCCGAGCACGACACCATCGTCGTGCTGCACCCGACCCACCTCCTCGTCGCCATCGACGGGGCCAAGCGTGGGACGTCAGTGCTGTCGCTGCCGTTGACGCACGCGTCCGTCGTGTCCGGGACGGGACTCGACGCCCGGCTGGGCACGGTCACCGGCGAGACCGGCGGCTTCACGATCTCCGGCCTCGCCGGCGACTCGCCCGGCAGCTTCTACGTCGGGCTTGGTACCGAACCCGCTGCCGCCGAATGCTTCTCGGCCGTCGAATCGGCCATCACCGCCGCGAAGAACCCGGCCCAGCCCCGGTAGGCGCTACCGCTGCTGATCTTGGACGGCATGCTTGGCGTCCTGGGCGTGACCCTGGACGTCCTGCGCCGCGGACGTGCCTTCCTGCTTGACGGTGCCTGCCGCGTCGGTGGCCGTGTCCTTCACCGCCTGGGCGGCCTGCTGCGCGGGATCCTTCAAATTCTGCGCCGCGTCCTTGGCCATGTCGGTGACTTCCTGCTGGAGAGGCTGCGCCTTGTCCTTCACCGTGACCGCAACCTGCTGCTCCTTCTCGCTGGCCGGGATCAACGACGCCACCACGAGCCCGGCGCCGAAGGCGACGAGCCCTGCGGCGAGGGGATTGCCCTGCGTCTGACGCCGCACGGCCGAGGGTGCGGACTGCGCGGCGTCGGTCGCCGAGGACACCGCCGATTGCGCGGTGTCGCCGAGCGACGAGGTGGTGTCCTGGGCCGAGCCCATCACGCGTTCTCTGAGCCCGCCGACGGCCCCGCTGACTCTGCCGACTTGACGCTTGGCCATCGTGCTGGGCTTCGCCTCGTACGCAAGGGTGTCGACGTTGGTGCTGAGCCGGCTCCGCGTGCGTTCGATTTCGGCGCGGATCTCGTCGGGGTCGTTGCTGGTGGTCATCGGGTCTCCTCGGGTCGTGGGTGCAGGGCATCGGGGATGCGCTTGACGGTGTCGGTAGTGCGTGGCAGTCCCTTGACTGCGGTCAGGGCGGAACGTCCCAGCACGGCGAGTACGGCCGCGATGACGGCCCAGACGAGCATCACCACCAGTGCTGACCAGGAGCGACCGATGACGTTGCCCAGTGCCCACCAGCCGGCGATGGACAGGAACAGCAGTACGAAGAAGCCGGCGAGGGCTGCGCCGGCGAGCATGCCGGCGCCCTTCCCCGCGCGGGAGGCGGTTTGGGTGGCCTCGGCCTTGGCCAGCGCCAGTTCCTGGCGGACGAGTTCGGAGAGGTCGCTACTGACCTCGCCGAGGAGTTCGCCCAACGACGGCGCGGGTGCGTTGGGGTGCTCGGCACCCCCGTAGGGCGCATTCATGGAGTCAGATCCCTACCCGCGGGACCCTGGGGATAGCCGGGCGCCGGCGACGGCGAATAAGTCGGCGGCCCTTGATAACCCGGTGCCTGCGGCTGCGGATGTACCGGTGACTGTTGCGGGTAGCCGGCGGTCGGCGACGGGGGCGGGTAACCCGAGACCGGGTCGTATCCGTAGCCGGACGTCGGCGGGTACGGCGTCGGGGTTGGCGCATATGCCTGACCGGTGGGCGCCGGAGTCTGGTCGTTGACGTCGTTGGAGTCGTCGGTGGCCGCCTTCAGACCGCGGCCGAGACGGCCGACCAGCAGGCCGGCGCCCGCGGCGAGCGCCAGGAACGTGCCGGGGCGCTGCCGGGCGAAGCGGGTCACCTCGTCGAGGACGTGGCCGGGTTCCCGTTGCTCCAGCCAGGACGCCACCGCGTTGGTGCGCTCACTGGCCTGATGCACGAGGTCGGTGGCCATGCCGGACTCCTCGGAACCCTGCGCCATGGTGCTGAGTTCCTTGCTGAGCGAACGCAATCCGCTTGCCACCCGCTGCTGCTGGGTGGCCGCCTGCTCGGTGAGTTCACCCTTGGTCTGGTGCACGAGTTGTTTGACCTGGTGCGTTGCCTCGGACGCGACCTGGCCGGCCTGCTCGCCCGCGACACCGGCTACGTGCTTGCCTGCGTCGCGTGCCGTACCGGCCACGTCGGCAGCCTGGTCCTTCGCCACGTCGGTGGTCGACGGCGCCTCGCGCTGCGCGTCGTAGCCACCCTGGTTGCCGAGTGGCGGAGGGCCGGCGGGATGAACGCGCGGCGCGGGTGCAACACCACCGTAGAGAGGGGGATCGTTGGGTAGAGACATGTGCTTCCCTTCGTTCGGGTTGCAATTCGAGGTGCACCGGGCTGGTGCCCGGCTCGAATTGACGTGCTCGTAAGGCGGCTTACCCAACGAAAACCCGAAGAAACGAAGGTGTTCTACGAAATTCAGGACAACGGCGTGTGGCCCTCAGGCATCCGCGACCGTCCCCAAAAGAATCCCGCGGATCGCGGTTTCGAGGTACGTGATGAGGTTCTCCGACGACATCGTCGCCAGTTCGCCATCGGCCAGGATGTACCGGCTAAAGGTCACCCCGATCAGCAACGCGCCGAGTAAGTCGGCCCGCCGATCTAGATCCGGTACGTCCAGCACGCCGAGGAACGCTTCAGCCGGTTCGCTTCGCATGGCGCGCAGCAGTTCCTTCGCCACCCCGGTGTCACCAGCACTGCGGATGAGCGCGATGAATGGGTCGTTCGGGCCGTCGGCCTCGATCCTCTCCACGTAGCGTCGAGCGATCAACTCGGGTAGCTCGGCGACGGCTCCGGTGTAGGGCTCCTCGGTCCGGCGGGTCAGCAGCGACGCCACGAAGAGCTTCTCCTTGGTTTCGAAGTGCCTGACCACCAGGCCGTGCGTCACGCCCGCGCGTCGCGCGATCTCGCGGATGGTGCCATTCGCGTAGCCGTGTTCGCCGAACACCGATCGCGCCGCCGCGAGGATCGCGGCGCGGTGTGCCTCCGGATCCCGAACGCGCTTGCGCTTGACGGGTCCGCCGTCAACGGGCGCCTGAGTCTCGTTCGATGGCATCGGCCTAATGTACCGCTGGACATTAGCGCCTCGGCCCGTCTACGCTAATGACCATACGGACATTATCAATGATGGAGGCAAACCCCATGAGGGTCAACGCATTCGCTGCCGCAACGGCCGGGGCCGAACTGACTCCGTACGAGTACGACGCAGGCGAGCTGGGACCGTTTGCCGTCGACGTGGACGTCACCCACTGCGGGATCTGCCACAGCGACGTCGGCATGATCGACGACGAGTGGGGCTACTCTCGGTTCCCGGTCGTCGCAGGCCACGAGGCCGTAGGCGTGGTCTCCGCGATCGGATCCGCCGTCGACCCGGAGCTGATGAGCGTCGGTCAGCGGGTCGGGGTGGGTGCCATTGCGGGCAGTTGCGCGGACTGCGAGTTCTGCCTGACGGGGCGTCAACAGCTCTGCCCCAAGCGCGACGACACGATCCTGCGCGGCGATCGCGGCGGGTTCGCGTCCTCGGTGCGCGCCAGCGACTGGCGGTTCGCCTACCCCATCCCCGACGCCATCGAGTCTGCGCACGCCGGGCCGATGCTGTGCGCCGGGGTGACGGTCTTCGCCCCGTTCTTGCGGCACGGCGTGCAGCCGATCGACCACGTCGGCATCGTGGGCATCGGCGGATTGGGCCATCTCGCAATTCAATTCGCCGACGCCTGGGGATGCGAGGTCACCGCGATCTCCACCTCGCCCGGGAAACGGGACGAAGCGCGTGAACTCGGCGCCGACCACTTCATCGCGACTCGCGACTCCGACGACCTGGCCGCCGCAGTGGGCACGTTCGACTTCATCCTCTCGACGGTCTCAGCGGATTTGCCCTGGAACGACTACCTGGCGGCGTTGAAGCCGCAGGGCACGTTGAGCGTCGTCGGCGTGCCCGACCACGCACTCGTGCTGGGCCAGTTCGAGCTACTCGCGTCCGAGAAGAAGGTCGCCGGGGGCGTGCCTGCGTCACGTCAGGAGACCGTTCAGATGCTCGACTTCGCCGCGCGAACCGGCGTACGACCGACGGTGGAGACCTACGGCGTCGACGACGTGAACCAGGCCGTCGCCAGAGTGCGCGCCGGAGCGGCTCGCTACCGCGCCGTCGTCGCGTTCTGATACTCGCCGCCCGACGGCGTTACGCTGCGAGTTGGGTGGCGGACCCGGGGACGGGCACGGCTGAGAGGGGTCGACGATGACGCCGGAGTTCATGCTGACGACGCTGATCGTGGTGGCGTCACCGGGGGCCGGGGCCCTCTTCACCATTGCGGCCGGGATAGCTCGGGGCTGGCGGGCGAGCCTGGTGGCAGCGTTCGCGTGCACGCTGGGCATCGTGCCGCACGTCATCGCCGCGGTGACCGGTTTGGCGGCCATCATGCACGCCAGCGCGCTGGCGTTCTCCATCGTCAAGTGGTTCGGCGTCGTCTACCTGCTCTACCTGGCGTGGAAGACCTTCCGGGACCAGTCGATGTTCGACGTGCAGACGGGCACCACACAGACATCGACGTTGCGCGTCATCGGCTCCGGCGTTCTGGTGAACACGTTGAACCCGAAGCTGACGATCTTCTTCTTCGCGTTCCTGCCACAGTTCGTCGCGCCGGGTAGCGCTGATGCCGTGGCGTCGATGATCTGGCTCAGCGCGATCTTCATGGCCGTGACGCTGGTGGTCTTCAGCGTCTACGGCGTGTTCGCCGCGGCGCTGCGGCGACAGGTCATCTCACGGCCTCGAGTGGTTTCCTGGGTCCGCCGCAGCTTCGGCGCGACCTACCTCGTCCTCGCTGGACGGCTCGCCGTGCAGTCACGCTGACTTAGGGTTTTTGGGCGGGTTCGGGAGGACAAGGGGCGCGTCTTTTCAGTGTCGCGCGACCGACTTTCAGCCCCTGCCGGTTCTTTGGAATCGTCACTCCCGAACCCGTCGTAGCAGCGAGCGTACGCCGGTGACCGGCGTCACACCAGCTTGTTTTCGCAGTCAAACGTGTCGCCCGAATCGACGTCACGGGTAGGTCTCGATCTGGGTCATCGGCTTGCCGGGCCGATCGGGCGCAGAGTTCGCTGGGGTCCACGCGGTTGGGTCCCGTGCTCCTACATCCCCTGGGGGAAACATGAACCGGTTCGACGTCGTCGTCGTGGGCGCACGGTGCGCCGGGTCGCCGCTGGCGATGTTGCTCGCGCGCCGCGGACTGAGCGTCTGCATGCTCGACCGCGCGAGTTTCCCGTCCGAGACTCCGTCGACGCACATCATCCAGCCGTCTGGAGCGCAGCTTCTCGACCGCATGGGTCTGCTCGACGCCGCGCTGGCCGCCGGTGGCGCGGAACTCAGCCGGATCACCCTCGTCAGTGACGACGTGCGCATCGAAGCCCACGTCGACGACGTATCCGTCCGACCGTCACTGTCCATCCGACGGGTGACGTTGGACGCGCTCCTCGTGGCGGCAGCCGGCGCGGCAGGGGTCGACGTCCGTACCGGATCGGCGGTCACGGGCCTGGTCGTGGACGACGGGCGCGTCACCGGAGTACAGACCGCGACCGGACCCGTTCACGCGTCCTTGGTGGTCGGTGCCGACGGGCGCCATTCCACCGTCGCGTCGTTGGTCGAGGCCCAGAAGTATCACGTGGTGCCGCCAGGCAGGCTGCCGACGTGGGCCTACTTCGAAGGCGTATCCGGCCAGGCCGGGCATGCGTTACTCGGCCGCATCGGGGAGACTGCGTACCTCGCCGGTCAAACCGATGGCGGCCTCTACATGGCCGCGGTGACAACGGGTTTCGCGAACCAGGCCCAGTTCGACGCCGACCGCGATGGCTACTTCACCACGGCCATCCGTCGATTCCCCGAATTGGCCGACGCACTGGCCGGCGCGCGACGGGTCGGCCCCATACGCATGGTGACGAACTGGCACAACTACTTTCGTCAGTCTGCCGGCCCGGGATGGGTACTCGTCGGCGACGCAGGCCACTTCAAGGATCCCCACCCGGGCCAGGGCATCGGCGATGCCTTCCGGCAGGCTGAACGCCTCGCGGAGGAGATCGTGGAGGGACTGCGAACCGACGGTGTGGACGCAGCCACGCAACGCTGGTGGCGATGGCGCGACCGCGACGCCTACGAGATGTACTGGTTCGCAATACTCATGGGATCACCCGGAGCCCAGTCGCCGCTGCAGAGGAGCATCTTTCGCAGCATTGCCGCCGACGAGGAGGCCAGCCGCATGCTGTTCCGGGTGCTGAATCGCGACCGTCGCCCGTCGCAGCTGTTCACGCCCGGGCGCGCGCTTCGCGGCGCAGCCGGCGCCTTGCGTAGGGAACCACGGCAAGCGAAGTCGATCGTCGAGGAAATGGCGCGGTCGGTCGCGCAGGTCGTCGAGCAGGCCAGGTCGGGACGAACGCCTCCACCTGGCATGGCCGCCGCCAGCTGGCGGTAGCCGACTACGTCAGCAGCCGAGGTACTTGGTCGCGTTGCTGACGATCTCGATCGCCACGGTCTCGCCGATCCCGTACTCGCGATCCAGCATTCCACTCGCCGTAGCCGCGGGGTTGCCTGCGTCGATGATCGCGCACGCCCGATGTCCGGCTGCCAGCAATTCGTCTGCGGTCATGAAGCTGAAGCGTTCCTGGAGGCCGTGCAGGAAGTCTTGCGTGTCTGCAGAAGCCGGGGCGGCCAGCGCGAGGAGGCCGATCTGGCCTGCCGCGAACGCACCGACGACGCATGCCGTTCCAGCCACCACGGACGGGTGGCTGGCTACCGCGCCGCCGCGGCGCCTGCGCTGACGATCGAACATTCGATTACCCCCGATGACGTTAGCTAGCAACGACTTTGCGACGAATCACTCGCTCGCCACACTGCACGCATGCTAACGCGGCCGATGGCGCACCGCAGAATCACGTCGGCCCGGTCCCCTCTCGGAGGCTGTGCCGGCCGACCCACCGCGTGGAATGGCCGGTAGCGGTCAAGGGTTTGCCGACGCCGAATCGCCAAACCGAAGTCCAAGTCGTGGCCGCCGTCTCGAACTATCGGACCACCGGCACTCCCGACAGGCGCATGTCCTGCGCATTTGCCTCGAGCATCGCCGAAGGACAGCGCTGCGCAGCGGGTCACGGTCGGCCGCGACCGAGGACATTCAGCGAACACGCGGAGTACGTGGAGCGACGAAAGCCCTACTGATCATTTGCCACACCCCTTATGGTGCTTGAGTGCCACAAATGGACCGCCGCAGCCTGATGATGATGATGACCGGAGCCGCCGCGCTGGGCGCCGCGCTCCCGGTACCGCTGGCGGGCGCATCGCCGCTGCGGCCGGCCCCTCCCATGGAGCCGCCGCCGGACGCCGCCGCCGGGGTGTCCTACCTCTTCCAGGACGAGTTCGACGGGCCCGCCGGTTCAGGCCCCGATCCATCCAAGTGGCTGGTGCAGAACTGGGACGACGCGGTGAATCCGCCGCTGGCAGGCCACTACCGCGACGACCGCCGCAACGTGTTCATCGACGGCAATTCCAACCTCGTGCTGTGCGCGACGAAGGAAGGCGATCAGTACTTCAGCGGCAAGGTGCTCAGCCAGTTCCGCGGCCAGATCAACACCACGTGGGAAGCACGCCTGCGCTTCGACATGTTCCCCGGCCTGTGGCCCGCCTACTGGTTGGTGAACCAGGATCCGCTGCCCGACGGTGAGGTCGACATCGTCGAGTACTACGGCAACGAGAAGTGGGCTCCCGGCACCACCGTGCACGCCGCGTCGAACGGCAAGACGTGGGAGGGCCGGTCCATTCCCGAGCTGGTGGACCCCGGCTGGCACACCTGGCGAGTCCATTGGGGTACCGACGGCTTCAGCTTCTGGCGCGACTACGTCGACGGGGCAGAGCCGTACTTCACGGTGCCCCCGAACCCCATCCCGGTTCACGGCAATCCCAGCGACCTGCGCTGGCCGTTCGGCATCCCGGGTTACTGGATGCAGGCGGTGCTGAACGTGGCGGTGGGTGGAACCGGTGGCGGTGACCCCGCCCGCGCGCCGTACCCGTCGGTGATGCTCGTCGACTGGATCCGCGTCTGGTAGAGACGCGCGCGCGCCTTCGGCCCCGTCCAGCGCTGGACCCGCTGGCCGTCGGGCTGTTCGGTGCCGCCATCAGCCTCATCGGGGCGGGACGGCCGTCGTTCTGGTACGACGAGGCGGCGACGATCTCCGCGTCCTACAGCCGGTCGGTCGCACAGCTGTGGCAGATGCTCGGCGACGTCGACGCCGTCCATGGCCTCTACTACCTGTCGATGCACGGGTGGTTTCAGCTGTTTCCGGCCACCGAGTTCTGGTCGCGTGTGCCCAGCGGCCTCGCCGTCGGCGGCGCCGCCGCGGGGGTGGCGGTGCTGGGCAGGCAACTGTCGTCGCGTCAGGTGGGGCTGACGGCCGGGATCATCTGCGCCATCCTGCCGCGGACGACGTGGGCCGGTATCGAGGCGCGGCCCTACGCGTTGTCGATGCTGTTCGCGGTGTGGCTCGCCGTCGCGCTGGTGTGGGCGGCACGGCGTAGTACCCGCTGGCCGTGGGCTGCATACGGCGCGCTGCTGGCGCTGTCGATCCTGCTCGACGTCTACCTCGTCCTCCTGGTCCCGGTACATGCCGTGTTCGTGCTGGCGTTCCGGCGGACGCGATCCGTGGCGGTGCCCTTCGGCGTCACGTCGGCACTGGTGGTCGGGGCCGCAGCGCCGTTCGTCGCCGTGGTCGCGGGCCAGGCACACCAGATCAGCTGGATCACGGCGATCGGACGCAGCACGTTGGAAGACGTTGCGGTGCAACAGTACTTCGATCGCAATCCCTATTTCGCCGCGCTCGCCGCGCTGGTGGTGGTCGCGGCCCTTGCGGTCTGGCTATGGACATCCCGGCGACTGGAGAGCGGTGACCGCGAGGCGGTCGTCCTGGCGCTGACGTGGCTGGCCATCCCCACCGTGGCGATCGTCGGGTGGTCGGCCGTTGCGGAGCCGCTGTACACGCCGCGGTATCTGTCCTTCACCGCTCCGGCGATGGCACTGCTGCTCGGCGTGTGCGTCGTCGCCGTGGCCCGCTCCGCATGGCTCGTGGCCGGCATCGTCGCGGTGTTCGGCGCCGTGTCCGTGCACGGTTACGTCGAACTGCAGCGCGGCCCGTACGCCAAGTACGACATGGACTACAGCCAGGTGGCCGACCGCATCAGTGCGGAGGCCAACGCCGGTGACTGCCTTTTGGTCAACGACACCGTCACCTTCCACCCCGCGCCGATGCGGCCGCTGCTCGCCGCGCGCCCCGATGCCTACGCCGGGCTGGTCGACGTCAGCCTGTGGCAACGCGCGACGGATCTGCGCGGGGTCTTCGACACCAACCTGATCCCCGAGGCGTCAGTGGGACCGCTTCAGCACTGCGGCACCGTGTGGGTGATCACCCAGGCCGACCCCGCCGCGCCGAAGAACGAAGCCGGCGTGGCGATTCCGCCAGGGCCGCTGTTCGGCGGGACCCGGACGTTCGCGGTCACGCACGACATGGGGTTCCGGCTCACCGAGCGGTGGCAGTACAGCCTGGTGCA
>JAQSXQ010000707.1 GCA_029256565.1 Mycobacterium sp. | reverse complement strand
GGTGATGAGCACGCAGGGGCCGACGGGTTCGCGGGTCACGATGATCCGATTCGCCCCGTCCCCGGTGGTGGTGTGGTCACCCGAGACGCGGACGGCCTCTTCGGAGAACCACCGCAGGAACTCCGCGGCGTAGGCGACCTCACCCCTCGCCTCGGCAAGCGGCTTGCCCATCTCCGACGTCATCACCTCCGCCAGCCAGTCTTGGCGCTCCATCACCAAGTCGTAAGCGCGGCGCAAGATCTCACTGCGTTGCCGTGGCGCGGTTCGCGCCCATGCGGCCTGTGCCCCGACCGCAGCCGCCAACGCGTCGTCCCCGTCGGCCGGGGAGGCGTCGGCGACGGATGCCAGCACCTCACCCGTGGCCGGGTTCTCCACGTCGAAGGCGCGTCCGCCGACGGCGTCTCGCCACTGCCCGCCGATCAGGAGTCCGGTGGGAATCGAGGCGATGGCAGGGTGAGCCGAGTCGACACGGGTGGTCGTTGCGGTCATCGGGAAGGCTCCTGTCGGGTAGCGGGATCAAGGATCTGCGCGAGGTGCATGGAGGCACTCGGCGCGTGGATGTCGGTGAGTTGCCGGGCCTGCATGTGGCAGCTGAACCCGTCGGTGAGCACGACGGCGTCGGGGTCGGCCCGCAGCGCCGGCGCGAGCGCCTGCTCGGCGACGGCCATGCTCACGTCATAGTGTTCGCGCTCGAAGCCGAAGTTCCCGGCCACGCCGCAGCACCCCGTTGCCTCGCGGACGTTCTCGATGCCAACCGCTCCGAGCGCACGCAGTTGCGTCGACGCACGCTGACCTGTTCGGCGAAGCTGCGGACGCGGCGAGCCACCCGGTGTGCTGCGGGCGTGTCGACGAGTTCCGGCAGGTCCTTGCGCAGCGCTGCTGCGCAACTCGGCTCGGTGACGACGATCGGCCGGTCGGAGCCGTCGTCGAGGGCAGAAGCCGTACGGAGCAACCGCTTTCGCGCCTGTCGCAACTGTCCGGTCGAGATCCAGGTCAAGCCGCAACAGACGTCGGTGCGTACCTCGGCACGGTGTCCGGCGTCCTCGACGACGCGCAGCGCTGCGCCGGCAACCTCGGGCCGGAAGCCCTTGGTGAAGGAATCCACCACGAGCACCACGTCGCCGCGCCCCGTGGCGTGGGGTTTCAGCTCGCGGCGGAGTTGGCGGTTGGAGGCGAAGCGCGGCAGGGGCCGTTCGTTGGTCAAGCCGCCCAGGCGGAGTGCGATCCCCCGCAGCGGACTGGCGAGCGCCCCGTTGACGAGCGGTGCGATCCTCGTCGTCACCGCGAGCCATCGCGGGAGCCAGCCCAGCGAATAGTGCGCCAGTGGGCGGAACCGTCGGTGGTAGTAGTGGTCGAAGAACTCGGCCTTGTAGGTGGCCATGTCCACGCCGGTCGGGCAGTCGGTCGAACACGCCTTGCACGACAGACACAGGTCCAGTGCCTCGCGCACGTCCTCTGATGCCCACCCCTGCTCGACGGTTGGCGCGCTGCGGATCATGTCCTGCAGCACGCGGGCGCGACCACGAGTGGAGTCCTTCTCGTCCCCGGTGGCCCGGAAGCTGGGACACATCACGCCGCTGCCATGGGAGCGGCACCGGCCCACGCCGATGCAGCGCTGGACGGCGTCGGCGAACGCCCCGTGCTCTGAGGCGTTCGCATCGTGCAGGACGAACGTCGTCTGCCACGGCAAGGCGGGAATGTCCGCAAGCGCCAGTTGCTCGGTCACCGACGCCGGGTCGACGATCACGCCGGGGTTGAGGACGCCCGTGGGGTCGAACAGGCGCTTGAAGCTCGCGAAGGCCGCCATGATCGTCGGGGAGTACATCTCGGGCAGGAGCGCGGAGCGGGCCCTGCCGTCGCCGTGTTCTCCCGACAGGGTTCCACCGTGCTCGACCACCAGACGTGCGGCAGCGGTCAGGAAGGTCGACATCACGCTGCGGCCCTGGGGAGTTCGCTGGTCGAAGGTGATCCGGATGTGCATGCAGCCGGCCCCGAAGTGGCCGTACATCACGCCGATGAGGTGGTACTGCTCGAGCAGCAGCCGGAAGTCGGCGAGGTAGTCGGCGAGGCGCTCCGGGGCGACCGCCGAGTCCTCCCAGCCCGGCCACGAGGTGACGCTGGATCCGTCGGGCAGTTCCAGCCGCGACGACAGTCCTGCCCCGTCCTCGCGAACGCGCCACAGCTTCTTGCGCTCAGTGGGGTCGCGGACTTCTCGGCAGTCCAGCGCTCGCCCGTTGGCCTCGAGGTCACCTCGGAGCTGCTGCGCCTGCGCCGCGACGGCCACCTCGTCGTCTCCGTCGAGGTCGATGTAGAGCCAGGCGCGGCCGGTGGGCAGCTCGGCCACGGAGTCTGCCCCGCGCCGCACCTTCATGGTCGCCACGATCTGTTCGTCGATGCCTTCTACTGCGGCGGGCGAGTACCGCAGGATGGTCATGACGTCCCGCGCGGCGTCCACGATGTCGTCGTAGGCGACGATCAGCAGCAGCGCCGACGACGGCACGTCCACCAGCCGCATGGTGGCACCGACGACGATGGCGCACGTTCCCTCACTGCCGACGAGCGCCCGCGCGACGTTGAAACCGTTCTCGGGCAGCAGGTTCGCCAGATGAAAGCCCGAGACCTGCCGGGGTATGCGACCCAATTCCAGACGGAACTCAGACATGTAGTCGGCGGCAAGGGCTTGGAGGCCGGCGGAGAGTGCTGCGGCCCGCTCGGCCGCGGCCTCGTCCTCGGGATCGGTGGCGCGCAGCGCGGTCTGGGTGGCGGTCAGTCGGATTCCGTCGGCGAGGACCACGTCGAGGGACTGCACGTGGTCGCCGGTGCGGCCGTGGCGGACGGAGTGGTTGCCACAGGCGTCGTTGCCGATCGACCCTCCGACGGTGGCGCGGTTTCTACTCGAGGGGTCCGGCGCGAAGGTCAGCAGGTTGCCCGTGGCGTGCTGAACCGCCTCGGCGAGTTGGGCCAGGACGACCCCCGGCTCGACGACGACGGTCCGGCTCGCGGCGTCGATCGACACGATGCCATTCATGTGTCGCGACATGTCCAGCACGACTCCGCCGCCGATCGCATTGCCCGCCATCGACGTTCCGCCACCGCGCGCCACGATCGGCACGCCCGCGCGGTAGCAAGCCGCCACGATTCGGCTCACTTCGCCGGCGTCGCGGGGGAACGCGACGGCCAGCGGTGGGACGCGGTAGTTCGATGCGTCGTAGCTGTACTCGGCGAGACGCCTGCTGTCGTCGTCGATCTCCACTCCGCTGGCGGCGAGCAGCCCGACGATCTCGGC
>JAQSXQ010000706.1 GCA_029256565.1 Mycobacterium sp. | reverse complement strand
CGCACCCCCACCCGACAGCCCCGCCAAGACATGGGCCATGCCACTACGACGACGCAGCCGCGCCGCCGACAAAGCCGCACGCATCGCATACGAGCGCGCGATCAACCGCGCGCGTGCCGACGCCGACCCGCCGCCGTTCTGATTGGCACGCTGCACTCGTCGGACCCCCGCGATACCGTGGGCGTAGCGGTCGGGGGACCGCGCACAGGGGGTGGGGACATGATTCGAATGGCAACCGGGATCGGCTGTTTGGCTGCGACTGCGGCGGCACTCGCCATCACGCTGGCGCCGCCTGCGGCAGCCGACCCCATCGAGTACGTGATGTTCCTCGACGACGAGGGCGTGTACTACGAGTCGATCACCGACGTGATCGACCTCGGCAAGTTCACCTGCCGCATGTTGCGGTCGGGCGCAACGGTACCGGCCGCACTCAACAACGTCGCCGACTCGGGGTACGCGCCGTTCGAGACGGGGATCATCGTCTACGCCGCTGGGCTGAAGATGTGCCCCGACGTGCTACCCGTCATCGAATCGTGGGCACAGCAGGGCGACGACACCGCGCCGGTCAGCCATTACTGACCCTCAATACACATCGCGCACATATCGTTTCGTCGCGACCAGTTCACGCTTGTAGTCACGCGCCGCGTCCTCGGACAGCCCACCGTGGCGGCGGATGATGGTGGTGAGGGTGTCGTCGACGTCCTTGGCCATCCGGGACGCGTCGCCGCACACGTAGAAGTGCGCGCCGTCCTCGAGCCAGCGCCACACGTCCGCGCCGTAGTCGGCCATCTTGTGCTGCACGTACACCCGCTTGGGCTGATCGCGGGAGAACGCCAGATCGAGGCGGTTCAACAGACCGTCGCGCACCATGTCCTCGAGATCGTCGCGGTAGTAGAAGTTCTGCGCCCGGTGCTGGTCACCGAAGAACAACCAGTTGGGGCCGGCATGGCCCAGCGCGCGCCGCTCCTGAAGGAATCCCCGGAACGGCGCTATGCCAGTGCCCGGGCCGACCATGATCATCGGCGTCGCGCCATCCTCGGGCGGACGGAAGTGCGGCGACGGCTGCAGGAAGATCTCGGCGTGCGACGCGCGGTCGGCCAGGAACGTCGACGACACGCCGCCCCGCTCGCCGCCGCGCGGACTGCGATACCTCACCACCGAAACGGTCAGCTGCACCTCGCGGGGACTCACCAGCGGGCTCGATGCGATCGAATACGACCGCGGCGTGAGCCGCACCAGGGCGTCCAGCCACTCGGCCGGTTCGGCGCGGACACCGAACTCCTCAACCACGTCGAGTCCGTTGCGGCCCGTCAGCCACGCATCCCGGGCAGGGCCGGACTTCCCCAGCGTCTTCGCAGCCGCTTTGTCGCCGCACCGCTGCGCGACGAACGACAGCAGGTTCGGCGTCACCCGGCTCACGTCGAACGACGACGTCAGCGCGTCGCGCAGCGAAACGTCCGCGCCGTCGACGTGCACGGTCTCGGTGCCGGCCAGTCCCGTCGCCGACAGCCAGGCGTCGACGACGACGGGCGCATTGGTCGCGAAGACGCCGAGCGCGTCACCGACCGAGTACGTCACGTCGTGCTCCGACAGGTCGAACCCGAACTGCCTGACCTCCTTGGCCGCCGTACGAGGCGTCAGCAGGACGTTGCGCGCCAACGGGACCCGAAGCGGCCGATTTCGCGTGAACGGTTCGGCGACGGGCGCCGGACGCGCCGGTGCTACCGGGGCTGCGCCGTCGCCGCCCAGCGCGTCGGCCAGGCGGTCGGTCCACTGCGCCATCGGCTCGTCGTCGTAAGCCTCGCACTCGGCCCGGTCGACGATCTTGGTCGCGCCCAGATCGGTCAGCCTGCGGTCCAATGCCTTGGCGTACCCGCAGAAGTCGTCGTAGGACCGGTCACCGATGCCAAGCACCGCGAACCGCACGCCGTCGAGCGCCGGCGCATCCGGCGCCTCGAGCCGGTCCCAGAACTGCGCGCCGTTGTCGGGCGGTCCCCCGTCGCCGAACGTGCTCGTCACGATGACCACGTCACGCCGCTCGGTCAGATCCGCGACCGTCGCGTCGTTCATCGCGACCAGCCGCGACCCACCGAGCCGATCGGCCACCGTCGAAGCGAACCCCTCGGCGTTGCCGGTCTGCGACGCCCACAGCACCAGGGGTCCGTCGGTCCCCACCTCGGCGGTGTCCGCCGCTCTGGAGTACCGCCCGGCGAGCAGGCCGTCGACCCACAGCCGCACGGTGGAGCGGACGGGTGCCATTGCGGGCAGTACCGGAACCCCCGTGACGGTCTCCTCGAGACCGCTGAAGAACCCTGCGAGATAGAGCTTCTCGGTGTCCTCGAGAGCGGGTGCGGAGGCTGGCAGCCCCGGCACGCCGTCCGACGCGACGGCCGCCAGCCGCACCGCGCACACCTTGAACTCCGGCTGCAGCGACATCGGGTCGACGGCGTCGTTGGTCAGCGCGTTGATCGTGAGGTCCTCGCCGTGCGCGTCGTTCCAA
>JAQSXQ010000705.1 GCA_029256565.1 Mycobacterium sp. | reverse complement strand
CGACGCGGACGCCGAGGGCATCGAAGCCTGGGGGCACCCCGACCGCACCTACGAACCGCTGCTGCTGGTGCGGTGCGTGCAGCGCCATCCCCGGCTCGCTGCGAAGCTGCGCAAGCTCGGCGAGGCACTGTACGTCGACACGCTGCTGCCGCCGCGGGTGCGGACCATCGCCATCCTGCGCATCTGCGGGCTCGTCGGGTGCGCCTACGAGTGGGGTGGGCAGGCGGCGTTCTGGGGCCCGATCGCGGGCGTCTCCGAGACCGAGTGCGACGCATTGGTCACCGGCGCCGACGCACCCTGGAGTGACGCCGAGCGCGTGCTGATCGCCGCCGTCGACGAACTCGAGCGCACCGGGTCGTGGTCCGACGCCACGTGGAAGGCGTTGGGCGACAGCCTCGACGACGAGCAGCGCATGGAGCTGCTCATCGCCGTCGGCTGGTACCGGACGATCTGCACGCTGTGCAATGCCCTCGACCTACCCGTGGAGGGCTGGATGCGGGCGTGGCCCGCCTCAGCGCTTGAGCGCGGGATGCTGCTTCACGAGTAGCGGCATCAGGACCCGCTGGGGCAGCAGCCCGAACAGGCGGGTGCTGACTTGGCTTGCCAGACCGGGGATCACGCTGCCGCGGTCGTGCTCGAGCGCGTCGATGCCCACCTTGGCGACCGCGCGTGACGGCATCCACATGAACTTCGGGAAGGCGTCGGCGAACGTCTTCTCGTCCATGCCCGCCGCCTGGAGGAATTCGGTGCGCACCGGACCTGGGTGCAGCGTCGCGACCGTCACGCCGGTGCCGGCGAGTTCGGCGCGCAGGCCGTCGCTGTAGCTGCGAACGAATGCCTTGGTGGCCGCGTAGCCGGCCTGCCCGGGGAACGGCTGGAAGCCCGCCGTCGAACCCACGTTGAGGATCGCGCCGCGGCCGCGTGCCACCATCTGTCCGACCGCGCGGGTGGTGAGGTCGATGACGGCCTCGACGTTCACGCGCACCTGGGCGATCTCGTCGTCGACGTTGGCGTCGACCACCGCCCCGATGGTGCCGATGCCCGCGTTGTTCACCAGGATGTCGACGGTCAACCCGCGCCGCTCGACCTCGTCGAACAGGCTCGCCCGCGCCGCGGGATCGGCTACGTCGCAAGCGATTACCTCGACGCGGACCGTGCCGCCGAGTTCCGCCGCGAGGTCGCGGAGCCGGTCCTCCCTGCGGGCGACCAGTGTGACTCCGTATCCACGGGAGGCGAGTTCGCGGGCCAGGTCGGCTCCGATGCCCGACGAGGCGCCGGTGACGACGGCGGTGCTGGTCGGCGAGGGCTTGGGCAGTGACATGTGGGAAACCTATCTGGTGCGAGGGATGACGACTTTGCCGGTCATGCGGCCTGATTCGACGTCCCGGTGGGCCTCCTTGAGCCCGGCCGAGGAGAAGTCGTCGATGGTCTTCGTGACGGTGGTGCGCAGCGTTCCGTCGTCGACGAGCGCGGCAGCGGAGCCCAGCAGGTGCTGCTGGGAGATCATGTCGGGCGTCTCGAACATGGCCCGGGTGAACATCAGCTCCCAGTGCCAGGCGATGCTCTTGGCCTTGAGACCGACGAGGTCCAGGCCGGGTGGCTCGTCGATTGCAGTGATGTGCCCGAACGGTTTCACGATGGCCGCGTAGTCGTCGACGTTGCCCGCGGAATGCGGCGAGAAGAGGTAGTCGACGCCATCGGGGGCGACCTCGAGCGTCTGCGCGCGGAGGTCGTGGTGATCGACGACGGCGTCGGCGCCCATGCTCGTCGCCCACTGGCGCGACTCGTCGCGGCTGGCGGTCGCGATCACCCGGACGCCGGTCAGCGCCTTGGCGAGCTGGATCATGATCGACCCGACGCCGCCCGCGGCGCCGAGCACCAGCAGGTCGCCCGTCGACTCCTGGGTGAGGCCGAAGCGGTCGAACAGCGATTCCCATGCCGTGATCGTGGTCAACGGCAGTGCGGCGGCCTCGGCGAACGAGAGGCTCGTGGGCTTGCGCGAGACGATGCGCTCGTCGACGGCCTGGAATTCTGCGTTGCTGCCGGGCCGGGTGATGTCGCCGGCGTACCAGACCTCGTCACCGACGCCGAGCGTCGTGACCTGCGGGCCAACGGCTTCCACGATGCCGGCGGCGTCGAAGCCGAGGATCGTCGGGGTCGGCGAGGCCTCGAGCGAGGAACGGCGCTTGACGTCGACGGGGTTGACCGAGACGGCCAGCACGCGCACAAGCACGTCCCGGTCCCGAAGCTCAGGCACGTCGACGGTGACGTCCCGAAGAGTTTGGTCGCTGTCCACCGGTCCCCCGGCGAAGGATCCGATGGCTTTCATCGTCGTCACGTCGCGATACAACCTCGCCGACGGCTGGGTTCTTCCCCGGACACGAAGAAGCCCGGCCTGCCGAAGCAGACCGGGCTCCTCGTTGAGTGCTTGGACTTAGAAGTCCATGCCGCCCATGCCACCGGTCGGGTCGCCCGCGGGTGCGGACGCCTTCTCCGGCTTGTC
>JAQSXQ010000704.1 GCA_029256565.1 Mycobacterium sp. | reverse complement strand
TTGAGGATCAGCACGGCGGCGGTCAGCACGACGATCGCGATCAGCGGTGCGGGAATCGCCGTCGTCGCCCTTGGCAGGAACACCATGATCAGTAGTCCGACGGCGACGAACGGGTAGACGAGCCACGGCACGCCGATCAGGTACGGCACTTGCGACAGGAAGATCAGGATCGCGAGCGCGTTGACGAAGCCGACCATCACGCTGCGGGGGATGAATCGCATGAGGCGGGCCACGCCGAGCGCGCTCAGGACGATCTGCAGCGCGCCCGCCAGCAGCACGGTTGCGATCAGGTAGTCGAGGCCGTGTTCGCGCACCAGCGGCGCGATCACGAGCGCGACGGCGCCGGTCGCCGCGGAGATCATCCCGGGTCTTCCGCCGGTGATCGCAATCGTGACGGCCATCGTGAACGACGCGAACAGGCCCACCCGCGGATCGACGCCGGCGATGATCGAGAACGAGATGGCCTCCGGGATCAGCGCCAGCGCCACGACGAGCCCTGCCAGGACTTCGGTCTTGAGCCGCTCCGGTGACTTGAGGGCGGCGAGCACCGACGTACTGGATTCACGATTCACGTGGCCCAACCCTACTCTCACCCGAGGTTAGAGTTGGCCCCCGGCGTGCCCCGACGTCAGATCCCGAACGCCCCGCCCTCGACGAGGATCACCACTCCCAGCACGATCAGCACCACCGGTAGGACGACGTCGCCCCAGCGCGCCATGAGCCGGGCGATCGCAGGGCGGGTGGCCAGGTACCAGCCCAGCACGCAGCACGCCGCGACGCCGATCAGGAACACGACGACGTAGGTGACCATCCCCGCGACACCGGCCACGGCGAACACCGGGATGTAGACGCCGATGTTGTCGCCGCCGTTGGCGAACGTGACCGCAGCAATGGTCCAGACACCCAATTGCGAGGGGCCCGCCGCGTCGTCGTCGTCATCGTCGCCCCGGGAACGCCAGGCCTCCCACGCTGCGTAGATCCCGAGCAGCAGCGGCAGTAGACCCAGGTAGGCGATCGTCGACTCCGGTAGCAGCCGGGCTCCCAGCGCCGCCACGACCGAACCCGCGAGTATCGCGACGAATCCGACATACTGGCCGACCACGACGGCCGTCGTCGCCGCCCGGTGGCCGGCAGCCCGGCCGAAGAACAGGGCGAGGATGACGACGTCGTCGACGTTCGTGGCGACGAAGACCGCCACCGCCTGTCCGACGGTGCTCAGTCCCGTCACGGGAGAATGCTAGCTACTCGCCGACGATCTCCTCGTGTGCCCCGATGCTGAACGTCATCCCGCGCTCGGTGTCGTGCCCGTCGACTCTGACGCCCCGGCCGCAGACCGGGCAGCTCGCGGCGGTGTTCGGCGGTGGGTCGCCTGCCAACTCCAGTCCGCTTCCGGTGCACAGGTGGCTCATTCGTGGTCCTCGACTCTCTTCTCGGTCGTTGGGTGCCACGAAACTCATACCCGCGGAAGCCGCGGCTACTCCAGCGCCTTGCGCATGTCGGCGAGGATTCGCGTCAGGATCCGAGACACCTGCATCTGCGACGTGCCGATCTTCTCGGCGATCTGACTCTGCGTCATCGAGTCGAAGAAGCGCATCTGCAAGACGTCCCGGTCGCGGTCGCAGAGCGCAGCCAGTAGCGGCCGGATCGCCTCCCGGTCGGTCACGTAGTCGATGCGTTCGTCGACCTCGCCCACGATGTCGGCCACCATGCGCGGCCGCACCCCGTCACTGCCGATCGGGGCATCCAGCGAGCGCAACTGATAGGCGTCGGCAGATATCAGGCATTCCACGACCTGCTCCCGATCCGCGCCGAGGTAGTCGGCCAATTCGCTCGGCGTGGGCGCATGCCCTAGTTCCTGCATCAGCGAGCTGGTGGCGCGGGTGATTTGCACGTGTAGGTCACGAATTCGCCTGGGCACGTGCATGGTCCATGCGTGATCGCGAAAGTGCCTGCGCACCTCGCCCATCATCGTGGGAATGGCGAATGCCACGAACGACGAACCGCGCGTCGGATCGAAGCGCTCGACGGCGTTGAGCAGTCCCACCCGGGCCACCTGAACGAGGTCGTCGAGTGCTTCCCCCCTTCGGTCGAAGTGCAGTGCCACGTGGTCGGCCATCGGCATGCAGCGCCGGATGATGCGTTCGCGTTGACGGCGGTACTCGTGGCTGCCCACCGCCATGTCGTGCAGTGCGTGGAACATGTCGATGACGTCGAGGTACTCGTCGGTCGACCTGGATCGGGTGGGCCTGACGGGCTGGGTGACGGTAGCGGGGACGTCGATGTCGAGTTGGACGGTGGTGGTCGTCGGAGTCAGCGTGCTTGTCATGGGGAGAAGGACTCCCTTCCCGGGCGTGCAGCGCGGAAGCTGCGTCCCGTTCGCCGAGCGAATCGGATGTGTCAGCGATGCCGGGCTGTCGCGCAAATTCGGATCTTCGACGGCTCGATGGCTGCGTTCGGCAATCCGGCGGCTGATGGGCCCCGCTTGTACCTAAACGGTGAAAGGT
>JAQSXQ010000703.1 GCA_029256565.1 Mycobacterium sp. | reverse complement strand
ACCCTAAGTTCGCGGCGGCGATCGTGGGCGGTGGCATGCTGGAAGCGTGGGCATTCTGTTCCGGTTGGCCGAGCTGCTGCTCATCCTCGTGCCGCTGGCGGGAGCGCTGTATGCCGGCTGGCGGACGTTCCGACGCGTCGGGGGTCCACGGGACGAGGTACCGGGCGACGAGGCCCCATCCGCGCGACCGCTGCCCGACGCCGACGCCGGCCGAGACCGGACGGTGCTGTGGCGAACCATCGTCCGCACCGTCGAGGAGCACGACCGCATCGACGCGCGATGGCTCGACTACGAACTCGATGCGGCCAAGCTGCTGGACTTCCCGTTGATGACCGACGTCGGGGACCCGAAGGTGATGGCCTTCCACAAGGCCAAGCTGCGTGCCGATCTGCTGCGGCCTGCGCGGGCAGAGGACCTGCTCGACGACCGTCAGTCGGCCACGGAGTACCTGAACACCGTCGAGGACTACGTCACGGCGTTCAACGCCGCCGAGGCCGAGGCGCAACGGCTGCGCCGCAGCGACTTCTCGCGCGAGGCGCAGCAGCGGATGTCGCGCGCGCAGAACCTGTTGCGGGTGGCGGCCGATCCCTCTGCGACGCCAGGTGAACGCGCCCAGTCACTCGAACTCGCCGACCGGGAACTCGAGGGTCTGGTCGTGCTGCCGCAGGCCACGCGACTCGGCATCGAGCGCGGCATCGCGGGCGAACTCGGCCGCTAGCGCCGTTCAGTCCTGCGCGGTGAGCGCGAACGTGGCGAGCCGTTCGCGTGCCTCGTCGGGGATGGGCGTCGGGCCGTCGTCGTCCAGCGTCACCAAGACGGTGTCGCAGAGGCTGACGCATTCGTCGGCGACGAACAGGGCGGTGGACGCGACGTAGGACGTGCGTCCGATCTGGCCGACCCCGATGGCCGTGCCGATCCTCGCCGGCCAGTGCGCTTCCCGCACGAAGTGCACGACGGTGGAGGCGGTGACGATGCGGATCCGACGGCTGGCGAGGTCGTACACGCCCGGGAACACCGACCTGTTCAGCGTCGCGCGGCAGTTCTCGTGCAGTGACGCCAGCGCAAGGTTGTTGAGGTGACCGTTGGTGTCCATGTCGCCGTAGCGGGCGTCGATGGCGTCGTGCACCGGGTAGGTCTGCGCTAGCAGGCGTGCGGGGTGCGGACGCGGCGCCGTGCCGACCAGACTCATCGGGTCAGCGTAGGACGCTAGAGCGTGAACGCCGCGCGGAAGGCCGCCAGGGCCGTCTCGGTGTCCGCGGAGTTCCACGCCTCCATGCCGACGGTTCCGTCGAAACCGATGTCGCACAGCGCCTTGGCGATCGCGGGGTAGTTGATCTCGCCGGTGCCCGGTTCGCACCGGCCCGGAACGTCTGCGACCTGGATCTCTCCGATGGCATCGCCACAGCGCCGGATCAGCTCGATGAGGTTCCCCTCGCCGATCTGCGCGTGATAGAGGTCGAGCATCATCTTGACGTTGGGATGGCCGACGCCCTCCACCAGCGCGAGCGTGTCCTTCGCGCGGGCCAGCGGCACGCCCGGGTGGTCGACGATCGAGTTCAGGTTCTCGACGCAGAACGTCACGCCCGCAGACGCGCCCAGTTCGCCGATCCGCTCGAGCGTGCGCTGCGCGGTCAGCCACATCTGACCGGTGGATCGGTAGCGCGGTCGGGCTGCGTGACCGTCGACCAGTTCGGCCGTGTGCAGGTTGAGCCGGGTGACGCCCAGCGTCTCGGCGGCCCGAATGCTGCGCTCGGCGGTGCGGAACACCTCGTCGGTCGAGTCCGGGTCGATGAGGTCGCCGTGTAGATACCCCGTCATCGAGGTGAACCGTGCCCCGGTGGCCGCGAGCGCGGGAAGGTCCTTGTCGTGCCAGCTCCAGATCTCCACGGCGAAGCCGAGTTCGGCGATCCGCTCGACCCGCGCCTCGATCGGGAGGTCGCGGAACACCATCTCCGAGCAGACGGCCAGTTCGAAGCCGCTCATGATTCTTCCGATCTACTAGAACGTTCTAGTCGCTAGTAAAGCCGTCACCGTCGGTTGACGTCAACACGTCCTATGGAACGTTCTAGGCTGGGCGCCGTGCATACCCGGCCGACGCTGGAGGACGTGGCGCGCCGCGCGGGCGTCTCGCGCGCGCTGGTGTCGATCGTCATGCGCGAGGCGCCGGGCGCGAGCGACGTCACCCGGGCGCGCGTACGTGCTGCCGCCGACGCGATCGGCTATCGCCCCGACCCACGGGCGCGGCGCCTGCGGCAGTTGCGCACGGGCCTGATCGGAGTCATGTTCGGCGTCGGCCAGGAGTTCCACGCCGAACTGGTCGACGGGGTGTACGCGGCGGCCCAGGACACCGGCTACGACGTCGTGCTCAGCGGTGTCACCCCGCACCACGACGAGCGCCGGGCGCTGCACGCGCTGGTCGACGATCGCTGCGAGGGAATCGTGCTCCTCGGCCCGAGCACGTCGGCGCGCGAGTTGGCCGAACTCGACACCCGCGTGCCCGTGGTC
>JAQSXQ010000702.1 GCA_029256565.1 Mycobacterium sp. | reverse complement strand
GGGGCTTGGCTGCGTGACCACGGGGCGCCGGGGGAGCGCGTCGCTGGGGCGCGGGTTCTGCGCGACGCCCTGCAGGCCGTGGTGCGTGGCGAGTCGTCGGCCGACGTGCTGTCCGGGTACCTGCGCGACGTCGTCCGGAGGCCGTCGATCGCCGACGGCGCGGTCGTCTGGCGCCTCGACGCCGGATGGGCGGCACGCATGGTGCTGGCATGGGGCGAACTGCAGGCGTCCATGCCGGGCCGGTTGCGTCCGTGCGCCAACGACGAGTGCCGGCTGTTCCTCCTGGACCGCAGTCGCGCTGGGACCGGCCGCTGGTGCTCGATGAGTGGGTGCGGAAACCGGATGAAGGCGCGCCGCCACTACGACCGGTCGGCGCGAAAGCCCTAGCGCAGCACTACATCTCGCGGATGCGCTGCTCGGTCACGTCTTCGGCTGCGCGGGCGAAGTCGGCCAGCTGACCCAAGGCCGCCTCGTCGAAGTCGGTCAGCAGGCCTGCGAGGTCGGCGTTCAACGGCTCGTAACGTGCTGCGATGCGGGAGATCCCGTCACCGGCCGGTTCGATGATGACGCGCCGCCTGTCCCGCGGATCCGGTGTCCGCGTGACGTAGCCCGCTGCGAGCAGGCGGTCGAGCATGCGGGTGGTCGCCCCGGTGGTGAGGTTGATCCGCCGGGCGAGTTCGCCCGGCGTGGACGGGCCGAAGCGGCTCAGCACGTACAGGCATTGCGTCTCGGTGGGCGTCACCCCGAGGCTGCGGGCCACCAGGTCGTTGTACTGCGCGACGAGCACCTGCCACCCGGCCAGTGCCTCGAGGGCGTCGCGCACGGCTGCCGCCCGGTCAGGTACTCGCTCGGCCATTGCGTCTCCTGCTCGAAGCTGGTTCACTGGGATTTAGTTGCACGGTGCAGATAATGCGCGGTGCAGTAACCCTACCTGGAAGGCCTTTCGTGCCCGACTATGCCGGATCGCTGATCGATCACCTGAACATCGCCGTGCCGGATCTGGCCCGCTCGCTGGCCTTCTACGAACCCGTGCTCGCAACTCTGGGCATCACCAAGCTGCTCCGCGTGCCAGCCGGCCCCGGGCAACTCGAGATGCACGGCTTCGGCCGCCATCCCAAGCCGTTCTTCTGGCTCGTGGCCGACGGCCGGGTTGGAGACGACATGCATCTGGCCTTCACTGCCGCCGATCGCGACACCGTTCGCGCGTTCTACGACGCAGCGCTGGCCGCAGGCGCGACGTCGCTGCTCCCGCCCGGTCTACGGCCCGAATACCAACCCGACTACTACGGCGCGTTCGTCCTCGATCCGGACGGCATCAACCTCGAGGCCGTCTGCCACCACGGTGGCCGAGCCGACGTTTCATCGGCACCTGATCGGGCAGACGACTGAGACGCCCAATCGAGAGGAGCAGCATGGCCGCCACCACCGATCGCAGCCGCATCGAGAAGTACCTCAACGACGCCGACTTCCCGGCCGACAAGGACCAGCTCGTCGCCGTAGCCGACCGCAATGGCGCCGATCAGGACACCCTCGGCGCGCTGCGCGGCATCCCGGCCGTCGAGTACCGCAACGTCGACGAAGTCCTCGCCTCGGTCACCCACGACAGCGACATGACCCCCGCCGAGACCGCGCAAGCCAACACGCTGCCCGACAAGTCCGGCCTGGCCCAGAGCGCCAAGGACCTCCCGCCGGTCAATCCGATCGTCGAGGAACTGGGGGAGAACCGGGGCAGCTGACGCAGCCGTCCCGCGAGTTTTCGCGTCGGCCACCACCGGCGCACGTTGGCATGGAATCCTGACCATCGATGCGCCACTACTACTCGGCCGACGAGATCCGCGCCGCCGAAGCGCCACTGCTGGCCGACCTGCCGGACGGTGCGCTCATGCGCCGTGCCGCCTACGGGCTCGCCATGGCGATCGCCCGCGAGCTGGGTACCGTCGCGGGACGCGGCGTCTGCGCCGTCGTCGGCTCCGGGGACAACGGCGGTGACGCGCTGTGGGCTGCGACGTACCTGCGTCGTCGCGGCGCGGCAGCCACGGCCGTGCTGCTCGACCCCGAGCGGGCACACCGCAAGGCCCTGGCCGCATTCCGGCGCGCAGGCGGCCGGGTCGTCGAATCAGTGCCCAGCGCAACGGATCTGGTGATCGACGGTGTCGTCGGCATCTCCGCCTCCGGCCCGTTGCGCCCTGGCGCGGCCGAATTATTCGGCGACGTCGCCGCCCGGGGGATACCCGTGGTGGCCGTCGACCTGCCCAGCGGCATCGACGTGCACACCGGTGCCGCCGACGGTCCACACGTCGATGCGGCGCTGACCGTCACGTTCGGTGGCCTCAAGCCGGTACACGCCCTCGGCGAGTGCGGCCGCGTCGAACTCGTCGACATCGGACTCGATCTCCCCGACGCAGAAGTGCGCTCCATGGAGGCCGCCGACGTCGCGGCCCGGTGGCCGGTCCCCGGCGCGCACGACGACAAGTACACCCAGGGCGTCACCGGCGTCCTGGCCGGCTC
>JAQSXQ010000701.1 GCA_029256565.1 Mycobacterium sp. | reverse complement strand
ACCGCCCGTCACCACGGCGTGCCCAATGGCTGCGTCCTCGAACTCGACCTGCAGAGCGTGCCGAACGAGACCGGTGGCTTCGACCCCATGGCGCTGCTCTCGGGCGGTCGCCCACTCCTGCTGCGCGAGGCGGTCGCCGCCATTCACCGCGCCGCCGAGGACCGCCGCGTCGCCGGGCTGATCGCCAGGGTGCAGGTCGTCGCCGCCGCGCCAGGGCCCGTGCAGGAGCTGCGCGAGGCCATCGCAGCGTTCACCGAGGTCAAGCCGTCGATCGCGTGGGCGGAGACCTACCCGGGGACGATGTCGTACTACCTGGCGTCGGCGTTCCACGAGGTGTGGATGCAGCCCTCGGGCACGGTGGGCCTGATCGGCTTCGCCACCAACGCCCTGTTCCTGCGCGACGCGCTCGACAAGGCCGGCGTCCAGGCGCAGTTCGTGGCCCGCGGCGAGTACAAGTCGGCGGCCAACCTCTTCACCCACACCGAGTACACCGAGGCGCACCGCGAAGCCGACACCCGCCTCGTCGAGAGCCTGCACGGCCAGGTCCTCGCCGCGGTCGCCGAATCCCGGCACCTCGCCGCGGCGGACATCGACGCGCTCGCGGACAAGGCTCCGCTGCTGCGCGATGCCGCCGTCGCCGGGCGACTCGTCGACCGCATCGGCTTCCGCGACGAGGCCTACGCCCGCATCGGTGAGCTGGCAGGTGACGGACCAGAATCCGCCAACGCCGACGGCCCGGACGCGCCGCCGCGCCTGTTCCTGTCGCGCTACGCCCGCGCGCACGGACCCGCGGGGCCATCGGTCCCCGGCCGGAAGGCCAAGCCCACCATCGCCGTGGTGACGCTGCACGGGCCGATCGTCAGCGGCCGCGGCGGACCGCAGCTGTCCCCGCTGGGCACCTCCAGCGCGGGCGGGGACACGATCGCCGCCGCACTGCGGGAGGCTGCCGCCGACGACTCCGTGTCCGCGGTCGTGCTGCGCGTGGACAGCCCCGGCGGCGCCGTGACCGGGTCGGAGACGGTGTGGCGCGAGGTGACCCGGTTGCGCGAGGCGGGCAAGCCCGTCGTCGCGTCCATGGGTGGGGTCGCCGCATCCGGCGGCTACTACGTGTCGATGGCCGCCGACGCGATCGTGGCCAACCCCGGCACCATCACCGGATCCATCGGCGTGGTCACCGGCAAGCTGGTGGCCCGCGACCTCAAGCGGCGCCTCGGCGTCGGGTCGGACGCCGTGCGCACCAACGCCAACGCCGACGCCTGGTCGCCTAACGCCCCCTTCACCGAGGAGCAGCAGGCCCACGTCGAGGCCGAAGCCGATCTGTTCTACACCGACTTCGTCGAACGCGTCGCGCACGGCCGCGGAATGTCCGTCGACGACGTGCACGAGGTCGCGCGCGGCCGGGTGTGGACCGGCGCCGACGCCAAGGAACGCGGACTGGTCGACGAGCTGGGTGGCCTGCGTACCGCCATCGACCGCGCCAAGACGCTGGCGGGCATCGACGCCGACACCGACGTCAAGGTGGTGAACCTGCCTGGGTCGTCGTTCCTGGAGATGCTCCGGCCCAAGGTGTCCTCGCAACCGGCCGCGGCATCGCTGCCCGACGCGCTGGGCGCACTGCTCGGCCGGTCGGTCGCCGGAGCAGTGACGCAGGTCGAGCGGTCCTTCACCGGGGCGACCGCGTTGTGGCTGGGCAACTTCGAGTTCTAGGCCGACCGGCCCTGCAATCCCATTTCCGGGAACTCTAGGGTTTCCCCCGATTCATCGGGGGGTGGGTCGCCCGTAGCGTCGTCATTGCGAGTCGAGAACGCCGCCGGGGGACGGACGCCACGACGAGTCGAAGCGCCGAGGAATCGGTGTGTCCGGTGCTTGGCCTACCACTGGGGGGTGGCAGGCAGTCCGTCCGCCACTGGGGGGTGGCGAGGCGGGCGGCGTTGGGGAAGTCGGCGAACACTTCCCCAACGCCAAGCGCCACCGGTCAGCCGTAGGTCGCGCTGAGGTAACTCATGTCGGCGAACGCGGCCATCAGACCGTCGTCCGGGAAGTCGAAACCGTTCGCCTCGTGCGCTTCGCGCGCCCCGGCGGCAGTGACGTTCCAGCCCTTCGCCGTCAGGTACTCGACGACGTCGCTGCGGTCGCCCTGGTACACCAGCTCGGCCATCTCGATGTCGGCGCCGACCTCCCGCATTCGATCGGTCACCTGCTTGGTCCGGTCGTCGGTGACCGCGGAGAGGTCGGGCACGTGCTCGGTGGCCAGCCTGCTGCCGGGCGCCGACAGCGCGGTGATCTCGTCGAACAGGCGATCCTGCGCATCGGCTGGCAGATAGATCAGCAGGCCCTCGGCGCTCCACGCCGTCGGCTGCGACGGGTCGAAGCCGTTGTCGCGCAGAGCCTTCGGCCAGTCCTCGCGCAGGTCGATGGCGATCGTGCGGTGCGTGGCGGTGGGTTCGGCGCCCAGTGTCGCCAAGGTCGTCGTCTTGAAGTCGATGACCTCCGGCTGGTCCACCTCGTACACGACGGTC
>JAQSXQ010000700.1 GCA_029256565.1 Mycobacterium sp. | reverse complement strand
CGAGGAGGGCCAGCAGGTCGCCGCGGGTGAGCTGATCGTGGTGCTCGAGGCCATGAAGATGGAGAACCCGGTGACCGCCCACAAGGACGGCACCATCACCGGACTGGCCGTCGAGCCCGGCGCCGCCGTCACCCAGGGCACCGTGCTCGCCGAGATCAAGGACTAACGTCCTCGGCACGACCATCCCCGAGACTGCGGGGAGATCGCGACTTCCTCGACTTTCGCGCTCTCCCCGCAGTTTCGGCGTTTTCGAAGGGAATGAGAGCCCGTGGAACCCGTCGAGATCAACAACGGCACGTGGTACCTGAGGGGACTGCGGTACGACGACAAGGTCGACGACCGTCCCGCGCTCGCCGAACTCGGTGAGACCGACCTCGACTACGTGCACGACGCCGAGGACGGCTGGGCCGACGACACCCGCTACACGTGGGCCGTCTGCGAGCCGACCACGGGCGAGATGCTCGCCGAGGTGACGCTCGACCCGAAGACGTCGTTCATGAGCAGCCGGGCGCGCCCCGGTCACGAGGACGCCGCGGCGATGTCCGAGGACACCGTCCGCAGGTACGCCTCCGAGGTGCTCGGCCTGCGGGTCGAGACCTAGCGCTCATCGGGCCGTTGCTCTTCGCGCAAGCGCTCATCGACATCAACCCCGGTCGCAGCGTCCCCACACTCCACCCGCACCACGTCGTCGCGCCCGGCCAGGAACGGCCGGGCCCCTTCGTCGCCTGACAACGTGCCGAGCAGCTCCGCCCAGAACCGGGACGCGATCACCACGGGGTGTCCCGGCCTGCCCCCGTAGGTGGCCCGCGCCAGCCCGGTCTCCGCCGAGCGGGCCAGCACCCGCGCCACCACGTCGGCACCGACGTCGGGGGTGTCGACGGTGTGCAGCACGGCCAGCGCGGCGCCGCCGGCGGCCGACACTCCTGCCCGGACCGACGCGCTGACGCCGCTCGCCCAGTCGTCGGCGACGACGGCCCGTGCCGGCGCGGGCACGTCCACCACCGCGGCGCGCTCCGGCGGCCAGCACGATGCCCGTGACCAGTTCCCGATTCGACATGCGGATATCGTCCTCCTGCCCGATTCTTGACCGATGACGGCCCAGACTCCGGCCCGCTCGGAGGCCACCGCCCGCAAACGCGTGCACCCGGTCGACGAGGTGCTGCCCATCCCGCAGCTGGCCACTTACGGCTTCCAACACGTCGTGGCGTTCTACGCAGGCGCGGTGCTGGTGCCGATCCTGATCGCCAGCGCCATCGACCTCCCGCCTGCGGACCTGGTCAAGCTGATCACCGCCGACCTGTTCACGTGCGGCATCGCCTCGATCATCCAGGCCGTCGGGTTCTGGAAGGTCGGCGTACGGCTGCCGCTGCTGCAGGGCGTGACGTTCGCAGGCGTGTCACCGATCATCGCGATCGGCCTCGCCCACGGTGGCGGCGCACCCAGCCTGCTCTACGTGTACGGCGCCGTCATCGTGGCTGGCGTCTTCACGTTCCTCATCGCGCCGATCTTCATCAAGCTGCTGCGCTTCTTCCCGCCCGTGGTCACCGGCACGCTCATCACGATCATCGGCTTGTGTCTGGTGCCCGTCGGTGCGCACGACGCCGTCGTCAACCCGCACACCGGCGAGACGGACCCGACCAACGTGCGATGGCTGCTCTACGCGCTGGGCACCATCGCGATCATCGTTGCGATCCAACGCATCTTCCGCGGGTTCCTCTCGACCATCGCGGTGCTGCTGGGCCTCGTGATCGGCTGCACGGTGGCTTTCGCGTTGGGCGACATGGACTTCGACGCGGTCGGTCAGGCGTCGGCGTTCGGCTTCACCCCGCCCTTCCTGTTCGGCATGCCCAAGTTCGACTTCGTCGCGTGCCTGACGATGATCATCGTGCTGCTCATCACCGCCGTGGAGTCGACGGGCAGCACGTACGCGACCGGCGAGATCGTCGGCAAGCGGATCAAGCCGTCCGACATCGGCAACGTGCTGCGCGCCGACGGCATCGCCACCACCATCGGCGGCATCTTCAACTCGTTCCCGTACACGGCGTTCTCGGAGAACGTGGGCCTGGTCCGGCTGACCGGGGTGAAGAGCCGCTGGGTCGTCGCCGCCGCGGGCGCCATCATGATCGCCCTCGGCTTCCTGCCCAAGGTGGCCGCCATCGTGTCCTCCATCCCGCAGCCCGTGCTGGGTGGGGCGGCACTGACCCTGTTCGCCACCGTGGCCGTGGTCGGCATCCAGACGCTGGGCAAGGTCGACTTCACCGACCATCGCAACCTCATCATCGTGACCACCAGCGTCGCCCTGGCACTGTGGGTGACGAGTTATCCCGATGTGGCGCAGGCACTTCCGCCCGGCATCGACCTGCTCTTCGGCAGTGGCATCAGCATCGGCGCGATCAGCGCGATACTGCTCAACGTGGTGTTCTTCCATCTCGGCTCGCGGGGGCCGCGCGTCGCCGGTGGCGGATCCATCACCCTCGACGAAGTGAACGCCATGACCGAGGAGCGGTTCACCGAGGTGTTCGGTCACGTGGTCCAGGACGTGCCGTGGGCCATCGAGCGCGCGTACGCCGCCCGCCCGTTCGCCGACACCAGGACCCTGCGCGAGGCATTCCAGGACGCCGTGCTGACGGGATCGCCCGAGCAGCAGGACGAATTGTTGCGGGCCTTCCCCGATCTGGGCGCCGAGGACGAGGTGGGTCACGCCCTGGCCGTCGACCACACGGCGCTGTCGAACCTCGACGCCGACGACCACGACGACGTGGTGCACCTCGCCGACGCATACCGGGAGCACTTCGGCTTCCCGCTCATCATCTGCGCCCGCGAGACCGCCCGCTTCGACCGCGTGCTGCGCAACGGCTGGTCGCGAATCGACAACTCAGCGGCCGTCGAGCGCGCGTTCGCGCTGATCGAGGTGGCCAAGATCGCCAACTACCGGTTCGGCGACCTGGTCGCCGACGCCAACCCCATCGCGGCGGCCCGGTTCGGCCGGCTCGACGAATTCCAGTAGATGTCGGGCGTCGACGAGTTCAACCGGATGAGCGAGCGGCAGCGCATGCACGTGCTGTTCGGCGTGTGCTCCTCGACGATCTGGGCCAGGCGGGTGCTCGCCGGCGGCCCCTTCCCCGACGCCGCCGCGCTGCTCGACCGCGCCGACCGGGTGCTCGCGGAGCTGCCCGACGCCGAGATCGACGCGGCGCTCGACGGTCATCCCCGCATCGGGGCACGTGCGGACAACCCGTCGTCGGCCCGCGAACAGGCCCGCGTCGCCGACGCCGCCGCCGAGGTGAAAACCGAACTGGCGGCGAAGAACCGGGAGTACGAGAACCGGTTCGGGTACGTCTATCTGGTGTGCGCCAGCGGACGGTCAGCCGAGGAACTGCTCGCGATCCTGACCGAGCGGCTCGACAACGATCCGGAGACCGAGCGCCGGGTCATGCGCAACGAGCTGGCCAAGATCAATCGACTGCGCCTGGAGCGACTGCTTGCCTCCCCTGGCAGGCTGGAGGGATGACGATCTCGACTCACGTCCTCG
>JAQSXQ010000699.1 GCA_029256565.1 Mycobacterium sp. | reverse complement strand
GTCGTGGAGATCAGTGACGTCGGCCTCGGCATGACCGACGCCGGCCTCCGAGTCGCGAACGCCCGGTTGCAATCCGGTGGCGAGGTAAACCCGTACACCGCGCGGCACATGGGCCTGTTCGTCGTCGGGCGCCTCGCCGCCCAGCACGGGTTGGTGGTGCGGCTGCGCAATACCACTGCGGGCGAACGCAATTCGGGCACCACCGCGGGTGTCTACGTGCCCGCCGAGTTGCTGCTGCGCAACGGTGCGCCGATCTCGGCCGGAGCGCAGGCCCCCGCCGATTCCTCCTTCGCAGACGAGCCCGAACCCGCCGCCGCGGAACCCGCGGCGGCGGCTTACGACGAATTCGCCGAGTACACCGAGGACGCCCCGGACACCGACGAGTTCGTCATTCAGGAACCCATAGACGAACCAGTAGCTGAGCCGGCACCGGAACCGGCAGCCCGGAACGGCCACGTCGACGTGCCGGTGTCGTTCCTGCCGCAACGCAAGCCGGGCGCCAGTGGTATCGCCGACATCCCGCCGGGACCACCGGAATTCACCGAGCTGACACCGAGCGACGTTCAAGCGCCGACCGACACCTCCGCGTTCTTCGCATCACGCGCGCACGCGGCGGCCGAGGCGGAACCCGAGCCAGAACCCCTGCCGCCCAGTGCCCCGGCCGAAGCCCGCGCGGAGGGCAGCGGCGACGGCAGCATCTTCGACAAGATGCTCTCGGAGTGGCTCATCGACGACCCGCACGAACTCGCCCAGAGCACCGATCTCGACTGGCAGACGGTGTGGGACAAGGGATGGTCGGCGGCTGCGGCAGCCGAGGAGGCACCCGTCGCCGAACACACCGACGACGGCCTGCCCGTCCGGCAACCTGGCGCGCGTCTGGTCCCCGGCGCCGCCGACGACGACCGCCAGGACCGCGACGACCGCAACGGCGTCGGCGCCAATGGCCGCAACGGTGCGCAGAACGGGACCGCAGACGAGTCACGTCCGATGCCCGCGCGCGACCCCGAAGCCGTGCGCGCCAGTATGAGCAGTCACTTCGGCGGCGTGCACGCCGGCCGCAACCACGTCCGGGAGAGCAGGGAGACCGACCGCGAATGACCCGTTCCACCCAGCGCGACTCCCTTGACTGGCTGGTCGCCAGGTTCGCCGACGAGGTCGCCGGGGTGTCGCACGCCATCCTGGTGTCCGCCGACGGGCTGCTGATGGCGGCGAGTGCGCACATGCCGGTCGAACGGGCGGATCAACTGGCGGCGGTGGCCTCGGGTCTGGCGAGCCTGTCCAGCGGTGCGGCCCAGCTGTTCGAGGGCGGTTACGTGCTGCAGTCGGTCGTCGAGATGGAGAACGGCTACCTGCTGTTGATGCGCGTCGGCGACGGGTCGCACCTCGCCACCCTGGCGACTCGGTCGTGCGACATCGGACAGATCGGCTACGAGATGGCGATCCTGGTCGAGCGGGTGGGTGCCGTGGTGCAGTCCGGGCGCCGCTCCGCGCACCAGGCGTGAGGCGTCGTGGATCAGGTGCGCGATGCCCGGCGCAACGGCGATTCGGCCGCTGAGCCCAGCCTGGTGCGGCCCTACATCCTGACGGCGGGCCGCACCGCGCCGCGCATGGATCTGCCGGTCGAGGCGACGATCGCGACGGTCGAACCGAGCCCATCGGCCCGCTGGCCGGGCAGTGACGTCCGGGCCAGGATCGTCGACCTCGGCGGTGGCAGCACGTCCGTCGCGGAGGTCGCCGCGCGACTCGACTTGCCGCTCGGCGTTGCGCGCGTGCTGATCGGTGATCTCGTGGCGCAGGGGTATCTTCGGGTGAACGCCACGTTGTCGGAATTGACGACGACAGAGGAACGGCGGGAACTCATAGGGAGGACGCTGCGTGGGCTACGGGCACTCTGAGCGCAAGCGCTCATCCGGCTCAGAGTCTTCGCGCAAGCGCTCATCCGCCTCCACGAAGATCGTCGTCTCCGGTGGTTTCGGCGCAGGCAAGACCACGTTCGTCGGCGCCGTCTCCGAGATCGTGCCGCTGCGCACCGAGGCCATCGTCACCAATGCCTCGTCGGGCCTCGACGGGCTCGACGCCACGCCGGACAAGAACACCACGACCGTCGCGATGGACTTCGGCCGCATCACCCTGGCCGACGACCTGATCCTGTACCTGTTCGGCACGCCGGGGCAGCGACGCTTCTGGTTCATGTGGGACGACCTGGTGCGCGGGGCGATCGGCGCGATCATCCTGGTCGACGTGCGGCGCCTGCAGGACAGCTTCGCGGCCGTCGACTTCTTCGAGGCCCGCAAGATGCCGTTCCTCATCGCGGTCAACGAGTTCGACGGCACGCGACGGTATCCGGCCGAGGCGGTGCGCACGGCGCTCGCCCTGCCCGACCACGTCCCGGTCGTGCTCGTCGACGCGCGCGACCGGCACTCGGCGCGCGCCGCGCTGATCGCGCTCACCGAGTACGCGCTGATGAACGTCAGCTCCATGACCGGCTGACGTGGTCGATTCGGACGAAACCTGGGTCGAGCGG
>JAQSXQ010000698.1 GCA_029256565.1 Mycobacterium sp. | reverse complement strand
GAATGGACTCGCCACATGATTGGCTCCACCTCACGACTCAGGATTCAACGTGACGACGACCGGCGTCAGTTGTTGGCAATAGTCTAAGGGAAACCGCCGACAAGGGCGCGATCGTTACATTTGGCCTCTATGGCAGCCATCTGACGGCGTGATTTCACCTGCGCCGCGCCGCCTGTTATCGTCTCTCACGCGCGCCGTTAGCTCAGTTGGTAGAGCAGCTGACTCTTAATCAGCGGGTCCGGGGTTCGAAACCCTGACGGCGCACCACCCGAAGACCCCGCCACGGCGGGGTCTTCGTCGTTCCCCGACACTTCGGTCGCGGATGACGTTCCTCACAACGCGTCGATCACTCAGGCCCTGGTCTCGCGTCCCGACAGAGCCGCGCCAGCCACCAGAAATTGCCGCTGACGTCTTGGCAATTTCGCCGAAGCGCAGCTAGCAAGGCGTTTCTGGGTGTGCTGGATTCGCCTGCACAGCGGCAGTTTCGAGGCCGAATCGTAACGATACGGGGCGTAGCGTAAGTCGTTGATCAGGCAGTTCGTCCCGTTTCACCGCCTCCAAAGCTGGGTAAGCCTGGTACAGTCGGAGTTAGCTGGTGCACACCTGGGCAAGACGCCTGACAGCAGCTAACGGGGAAGTGAGGTCTTAGCTAGATGAGAACATCCAGCGCGCCGACTTCCACCCTTGCGGCCGAAGTGCTCGACGACGTGGACGCCACGGCGCCCGAACTGCTGGCAATTCACAACTGCAGCCGCTTGGGCCTGCGGGCCAACCCGCCCCGCTCCTGGTTCGCGGACCTCTTCAGGCCGAACCGCCGGGGCTGACTGACTCGGCTACGCCGGTCAGCGATTCCTGACGCGCTTGACGAAGACGACGAGCACCACGGCGCCTAGGCCGGCAAGCGAGGCTGCCACCGCGGGCTTCTTGACGAAGTCCAGCGCGGCGGCCTTCACGTCGTCGGCAATCCGACGGGGATTGGCGCGAACCGCCAGCGCATCCACCGTCGAGGCCAACTGATCGCGCGCCTGGTCGATATCCCGCTTGATGGTGTCCGGATCTCTATCCGCCACGTCAGCCCTCCAACTCGCCTCGCGCCTTGTCGCACTACCCTAGTTCAGGCACTACCCCGTCGCGTCGCTCGCCCCGCGCGACCGCCGACTGCGAGCTACGGCCGAACCGAAGGGAATCACGCATGGCACCGACGCCCCGCCTCCAGGTAGGCGACACCGCCCCCGCGTTCAGCCTCACCGACGCAGACGGCAACACCGTCGCTCTCGAGGACTTCAAGGGCCGCAAGGTCGTCGTGTACTTCTACCCCGCGGCCTCCACGCCCGGATGCACGAAGCAGGCCTGCGACTTCCGCGACAACCTCGCCGAACTGAACGACGCGGGCCTCGACGTCGTCGGCATCTCCCCCGACAAGCCGGAGAAGCTCGCCAAGTTCCGCGACAAGGAAGGCCTGACGTTCCCGCTGCTGTCCGATCCGGACCGCTCGGTGCTCACCGCGTGGGGCGCCTTCGGCGAGAAGACCATGTACGGCAAGACGGTTCAGGGCGTGATCCGCTCGACGTTCGTCGTCGACGAAGAAGGCAAGATCGAGGTCGCCCAGTACAACGTCAAGGCGACGGGGCACGTCGCGAAGCTCCGCCGCGACATCTCCGTCTAGCCGCGTCCTACAGCCCCCGGTCGCTGCGCTCCTGCCCGCCGGCAAGCGACTCCAACAGCAGCGCCTCGGCCGTCGCAGCGCGTTCCAAAACCCCGAGGTGCAGGCTCTCGTTGATGCTGTGCGCCTGCGTATCTGGATCCTCGACGCCGGTCACGAGGATCTTCGCCGCCGGGTACGCCTTGGCGAACTCGGCGATGAACGGGATGGAGCCACCCACGCCCGCGTCGATGGCGTCGGCACCCCACGCCTGGCGGAAGGCCGACCGCGCGGCGTCGTAGACCGGGCCGGTCGCGTCGATCGCATACGGCTGACCGACGTCGCCTGGGGTCACGGTGACCCGGGCACCCCACGGCGCGTGCTGCTCGAGGTGACGGGTGAGAGCCGCCAGGTGTTCGGCGGCGTCGCCGCCGGGAGCGACGCGCATGCTGACCTTGGCGCGTGCCCGCGGGATCAAGGTGTTCGACGCCGAGGCGATCGGCGTGGTGTCGATGCCGATGACGGTGATCGCGGGCTTGGCCCACAGCCGCTGCACCACAGTGCCGGAACCGATCTCGCGGACGCCGTCGAGGAGTCCTGCGTCGCGCCGCACCCGTTCGGCCGGGAAGTCGACGTCGGCCGCCGATGCCTCGTGCAGACCCTCGACCGCGACGTTCCCGTCGTCGTCGTGCAAGCTGGCCAGCAGGCGGACCAGTGCGGTCACGGCGTCGGGCGCGACCCCGCCCCACATGCCCGAGTGCAACCCATGGTCCAGCGTCGCCACCTCGACCACGCAATCGGCGAGGCCGCGTAGCGACACGGTCAGGGACGGGAGATCGGGACTCCAGTTGTCGGAGTCGGCGATCACGATGACGTCGGCGGC
>JAQSXQ010000697.1 GCA_029256565.1 Mycobacterium sp. | reverse complement strand
GTTGACCACGCACACGATCACGTCGATGAAGAAGATGGCGGCCGAGATCAAGGACATCCGGGAGCACGGCTTCGCCGTCGACCGGGAGGAGGCGGCCGAAGAACTGACGTGCGTGGCCGCGGCCGTGCCGACCTCCAACGGCGAACCGTCCCGCTACGCGCTGAGCATCAGCTTCCTGACCCACCGGCTGACCCCGGACAACCTGGAACACGCTGGCACCCAGGTGATCGCAGCAGCACGCGAGATCGCGGCCAAACTCCCGTGACCGCGCGACTCGACGGCAAGGCCGTCGTGGTCACCGGCGCTACCTCGGGAATCGGCTGGACGACCGCGGTCCGACTGCACGCCGACGGCGCATGCGTCGTGGCGACCGGCCGCGACGTCGATAGGGGACGGGCGCTGGTCGAGACACTGGGTGACCGCGCCAAATTCGTCGCCGCGGACCTCGTGGACCCGGCGGTGGCCGACGAGGTGCTCGGCACCTGCGTCGCGTCGTTCGGCGCCGTCGACGGAGTGGTGAACAACGCTGCGCTCGACCACACCGGACCGCTCGAGTCCGTCTCGATGGATGATGTGCGAAAGGTGTTCGAGGTCAACGCATTCGGCACCATCGCGATGACAGGGGCTGCGGTCCGGGCCATGCCAGGGCACGGCGGGTCGATCGTCAACGTGACGTCGCGGCTGGCGTACGCGGGCGTGCCCGAGATGGCCGTCTACGCGGCGTCCAAGGGCGCAGTGCACGCCTTCACGCTCTCGGCCGCCGTGGAACTCGCTCCGCGGGGCATCCGGGTCAACGAGGTGGCACCGGGGATGACGGCGACTCCGCTCTACGACGCCTGGCTCTCGGGGTCGGTGGATCCCGAACGGACCGCGCGCGACGTGGTGTCACGAATACCGATGGGCCGCCTGGCCGTACCCGATGACGTCGCGGCGGCCGTCGTCTACCTGCTCTCCGACGACGCCGCGTACGTCACCGGGACGACGATCAACGTGGACGGCGGTTACACCGCCCAGTAGCGCGACGACGCAAGGACGCTACGTCGGCATGCCGTTCGCGTCGCATGGCGCGTCGTGGCCGTCGTCGATGAGCTGCAGCGTCACCCGCATCTGGTTGGGCTCGATGCTGCCCGACCAGTCGTCGTAGGGATGGTCGAGGAATCCCACCACGAGCATTGCCGACGTCACGAGGGCTGAGACGAACGCAATGGGCAACGCCTGGACCACGGCGCCCTCGCGGCGGTCGGCCTGCACGCACATGTAGGTGAGGATGGAGGTCGCGCCGATGCCGAGGACGATCCACAGCGGCATCGGCACCGAGGGTGCGGCCTCAGCGGCGCGGGCGCGGCGACCGTCGCGGCGCTGCGCCTGCTGGTCGAACCACTGGCTGTACGCCGCCTCCTGCTTCGCGTTGGTCGGAGTGATCGCCGCGAAGTCCGCCACCATCGTGTCGACCCAGCCCTGCACCGCAGCCGAGGATTCTCCGCGCTCCATCGCAGGCCACTCGTCGGCGACGACGGCGCGCGAATAACAGATCAGGTCACCGTGCAGGCGCGTGCCGTCGTGCCCCTCGAGGACGTCTGCCACGTTGTGCAGTTCGGTGACGGAGATGGCCTCCATGGTGCCGCCGTCGCGGGCGCGCTGATAGTTCTGTAGCGCGTAGAAGATGGTGAAGGCAAGCAACACCGCGAACATCGTGCCGATCACCGTGAGAGCACCTGCGGCCCGGGTGCTGTCGATGAACCAACCAGGGTCCGGTGCGCGACGCCGCGCCAACAGCTTCACCACGACCGCAGTCGTCACCACGATGACGAGCACCGCCCCCGCCAACAGAGTGAGCATGAAGATCCCATCACGAAGTGCGGTGATCGCTGCGAGCACCGCCCGGCTCATTGTGGGGCCACGCGACCCGACACGGTGCGAAACGGACTACTGCACTTTCGCGCGCGTCAACGCGGAGACTCGTCGGCGCCAGTGACACCGCACTGAGCTGGCCTTTCCTGGTCTGGCGGTTTGGCTGCCCCCGGTTGGGGGCATCTCGCCCCCGACGACCAACTGTTGCCAGACAGCAGCGAAAGGGGCCTTGATGCCAAATCAATCCAGCACGACGGCGAAGATCATGTACAGGCCATTCGGCTTGGCCGGTTCTCTGCTCGGCGGTGTCATCGCGACCGCGATCTTCAAGCAGATCTGGCAGAGGGCGGCGCCGGGACCCAAGGCGGACCCGCCCGGTCCGCTGGAGACCGAGTATCCGTTGCGCCAGATCCTGATCGCCGCCGCAATCCAGGGCGCCATCTTCGGTGTGGTCAAGACCGTCATCGACCGCCAAGGTGCCCGGATGTTCCAGCGGGCGACCGGCGAGTGGCCCGGTAGCTGATCCACGCCCCGCGATGAGTCCCGGACGGCGCGCGGGTCTACCTCCCGACTGAGACGACCAACTCTTCGGGAGCACGCCATGGGCCTCATACAGATCGAAATGTTCGCAACCCTCGACCTCGTCGGGCAGGCGCCCGGCGGGCCCGACGAGGACCCGATCGGATT
>JAQSXQ010000696.1 GCA_029256565.1 Mycobacterium sp. | reverse complement strand
AACTGGCCGTTCCCGATCGTGCAGGAGTCGGCAGCGCACGAGCTGTGGGACGACGACGTGCTGCTGCAGATCTCGACGGACATGGTGCGGCGCGCACGCGACGCAGGGGCACTGGCGGTGTTGGCACCGGCACTCACCTACCGCGCGGGCGTCCACGTCTATCGGGGTGAGTTGTCCTCTGCGGCAAACCTTCTCGAAGAGGCCAACTCCGTGACGGCGTCGATGGGCCACACCCCGGTCAAGTACCACTCGCTCACGCTCGCGGCGTGGCGAGGAGTCGCCGCCGAAGCAGTACCGCTGATGGAGGCAGCCACGGCGGGTGGCAGGGCCAAGGGCGAGGGGCGCCTGGTCGGCGTGGCCGACTACAACCTCGCCGTCCTCTACAACGGTCTTGGCCGCTACGAGGAGGCACTCGCCGCGGCCCGCCGGTGCTGCGAATACGAGGACCTCGGCTTCTACGGCTGGTGCTTGTTCGAACTCGTCGAGGCCGCCGCCCACTCCGGTGACGCGCCGACGGCCGCTGCGGCCGTGACGCTCCTCGCAGATCGCGCGGGCGTCAGCGAAACACCATGGGGTGCAGGCGTGGTCGCGGCCGCTAGGGCTCTGGTCGCCGACGACCGGGATGCCGGTGAGCTGTTCGACCGCGCCGTCGACCTGCTCGACCGCGCAGGCATCACACCGCACCTCGCACGCACCCGCCTGTCCTACGGCGAGTGGCTGCGCAGGGCCGGTCGACGAGGCGATGCCCGCCGACAACTCACCGCAGCGCACGACGCCTTCACCGACATGGGCGCCGAGGCGTTCGCGCAGCGGGCCCGCCGCGAACTGATCGCCGCCGGCGAGAAGGTGCGCAAGCACCCGGTCTCGTCCGGCGACGGCCTCACCGCGCAGGAGAGCCAAATCGCCCGGCTCGCCGCCGATGGCCTCACCAACTCCGAGATCGCGGCTCAACTCTTCCTCAGTGCCCACACCGTCGAATGGCACCTGCGGAAGGTGTTCGTGAAGCTCGGCATCACCTCGCGCCGGCAGCTCCGCACCACCTCCTGGACCGGCTGACCGACCCCGACCACGGGTACACCACGGGTTCGACCACGAACTTCCAATGGTCCGCTTCCGCCGCCACGCGGCGAGTCTGGATTCGACGGCTCGACCGGGCCGCGAGGATTTCGGACACTCGGAGGATCACCATGAAGGTCGTCGTCATCGGCGGTACGGGGCTCATCGGCTCCAAGGTCGTCGCGTTGCTCTCACAGCACGGACACGACGCCATCGCCGCGTCACCGGCATCGGGTGTCGACACCCTCACCGGCGCAGGCGTCGCCGACGTCCTCGTTGGTGCCGACGTCGTCGTCGACGTCTCGAACTCGCCGTCCTTCGAGGATGGTCCGGCGTGGGACTTCTTCACCACCGCCACGGGCAATCTGCTCGCCGCCGGCCACGCCGCAGGCGTCGCGCACCACGTCACGCTGTCGGTGGTGGGCACCGACCGCCTGCAGGCCAGTGGGTACTTCCGCGCCAAAGCCGCCCAGGAGCGACTCGTCGCCGAGTCACCCGTCCCGTTCTCGATCGTGCGGGCCACGCAGTTCTTCGAGTTCGTCGGCCGCATGGCCGATTCGGCCACCGACGGCGACACCGTGCGGTTGTCGTCGGCCCCGTGTCAGCCGATGGCGGCCGACGACGTCGCTGCGGCGGTGGCACGAACCGCCGTTGGCGAACCCTCGCGCACCATCGGCGAGGTAGCGGGACCGGACCGGTTCCCCCTCGACGATCTCGTCCGGGCGGAACTCCGCGCACGCGACGACAGTCGCCGCGTCGTGACCGACGCCCGGGCGCCGTACTTCGGGGTGGTCTTGGACGACCGCAGCCTGACTCCCGGACCGGACGCGGTGCTGGCCGCCACCCGTTACCCCGACTGGCTCGCGGCCAACGTTGCCGCGGCAGCCCACTAGCGCCGCGGCGCGCGGGAACATGCTCGAGACGGAATGCACCGCCACCGCAGGCGAAGTCGAGTCGGACGACGACCTGGCGGCACGCTTCGCCCGCGACGCCGCTCCCCTGTTCGATGCCCTTGCCCGGCGGGCGCGTCGGCTCACCTACTGCGACGCCGACGCCGAAGACCTGCTGCAGGACACGCTTCTGCACGCCTTCACGGGATTCCGGTCGTTTCAGGAGGGTACGAACCTGAAGGCCTGGCTCTTCCGCATCCTGCACAACCGGTGGGTCAGCACCCACCGGTACAGGGAACGGCGCCCGACCGAGGTTCCCGTCGACGACTCCGATGTCCTGGATCTGGTCGACGGCGGCACGCGGCGCCGGTCGGCCGAGACCGAGATCGTCGACGCCATGCCCGATGACGACGTCAGGGCCGCGCTCGCCACGCTGCCGGACGGGGTGCGGTCGGTCATGTACTACGCAGGCGTGCAGGGATACACCTACGCCGAGACCGCCGCCCTGCTCGACATTCCCGTGGGCACCGTGATGTCGCGGGTGTCCCGGGGCCGCCAGCGGCTGCGCATCGCCCTGGCCCACCGCGACCACCGACC
>JAQSXQ010000695.1 GCA_029256565.1 Mycobacterium sp. | reverse complement strand
AGTTCCGCGTCCAGCGCCGCATTGGCGGCGTCGATCGAAGTCTGTTTCGCCGCGAGCGCGTACTTGGACCCCTTGTTCCGCATGGGTAGGGACGTTACCCAAAGCAACGGGTGCCGTCCATTCGAATCGGGGAAAAGGTTTGTTTTGCTGGTGTGACATGTCCAACAGCTTGTTGCAGGCAGCAGCGACGACCGGAACGGGTGGCTAATTAACCAAAAATGCAGTGCTATGCAACGCCGCGGAGGCGACGGGGCGACTTCTCCCGGCACGCGGAGAACCGCAAACTGACCGTCGTGCCGTCACCACGGCCGTCGATGGAGACGTCGTCGGCCAGCGCGTTCATCAAGACGATGCCCCGACCACGCAGTGCCGCTGCAGTACGCGCTTCGGGTGCCGTCCACGCCCCGTAGTCCCTGACGCAGACCACGACGGTCCCGTCCTCGCGCCGGTGGGTCACCTCGATCGCCATCGTGCCCAGATCGCCGTGCTCGCGGTACGCGTGATCGGCGCAGTTCGAGAGCGCTTCGTCGGTCGCGAGAAGGATGTCGGAACGACGTTCGGCGGACACGGTGATCGTCTCGTCGATCCACTCGTCCACGGCATTGCGGAACTCCGCGACGGTATCGGCGTCGGCACGGCCCCAACGGGCGAGGCCGGCACCGACCGGGCGCTCAATCGTTGACGAAGACATGATGAAGGTTTGGTTACCCAAACAAACGGAGTTGTACCCCCCGCCGAACAGGTGTGACTGAATCGGTTGGTTCTGGCGCCGGATGCCCTCAGTGCCCGATGCCTTCAGTGCCCGATGCCCTCAGTGCCCGATGCTCTCTACGGCCTGCTGCAACGTCGGGTACAGCGCCACGATCTGGTCCACGCCCGTGATGCGGATCGGCCTGCTCGTGGCAGGCCCGTCCGCGACCACGGCCACCCGGGTCGTCGGCGGCGCCGACCGGTGCGCGCTGACGAGCACCTCGAGACCCACCGACGCGAAGAAGTCGACATCGGTGAGGTCGATGAGCAGTGCCCGAGGCGCCTCGGCCAGAGCCGCGTCGACGTGCTCGCGGAATGCGGGCGCGGACAGGAGGTCGATCACACCGCGCACGTCGAGGACCCGGGCCCCGTCGACCTCGCGAATGGTCAGTTCAACACCGCGCGGTTGCGCAGGATTCACGTCGCCACCTTGCTGCCAATCAGCTGTCATGGTCCGAAGGGACCGAGAGAACCTGGCGGGCGGCGTTCTGCACCCCTTACGCCTGAATCATGCCATCCTGCTCCGACTTCGTCGCGGGTGCGTGCTGCCGTCAGGCGGACCCGGCATCGGCCGACGGCGCCTCGACGAGGAGCGACATGCCGTGGTGCGGAGGCATCTCCACCGCGAAGCTGTGCAAGTCGTCCACGGTCGCCAGCGGCTTGCCGGTGAACATGTCCGACACCACGCCACCGGCAGGGATCTTGTCCGACCGAACCGTGCCCGCGACCTCTTCGTTGGCGAAGTTCAGCACGGTGAGCTGGTAGCGATCCTCGTCGGCGAGCTGGTGCACCAGCACCAGCATCCCGCGGTGCGACACCTCGGGAATGTCGATCTGACGGCTCGTCGCGATGCCGTAGTGCGACCGCACCCGCAGGATGGCCTGCAATTGGCGCAGGAAGCTGGCGTCGTCCTCGAGCTGCTCGGGAATCGAGCCGTACAGGCTCCTGCCCCGCGGCATGCCGGCACTCGACTGGGTGGCGGTCGGGTTGACCCCCATCAGGTCGTGTGCCGCCCGGTGGATCCACCGGGTGTCGCCGCCGCGCAACAGCTCCGCCACGTCGCCCGCGGGCAGCGTCAGCATCCCGCACAAATCCCACCCCGAGAGGGCGAAGACGCCCGGCTGCAACGCGTTGAACATCGCCAGGAGCAGGTGCGCCCGGCGGATGCGATCGACGTCGTCGATCTCGTCGAGGTCGGTGATGCCCAGGGTCGCCGCGATGACCGTCGCGGTGGTGCATGCGATGCCGTTGGTGGTGAAGACCAGGTTGTAGGGGCCGTTCTCGCCGGTCAGACGAGTGGCGAGGTCAGACCGGACCGTCTCACCGAGGGCCTCGCCGGTGATCTCCTCGCCCTTGTACGTGTAGATGTCGTCGCGGTGGCCGGTGGACCAGTGCACGAGTTCGTAGGTCAGCTCGTCGTGGTTCTGCAGCGCGTGCACCAGCGAGGCCGGGTCGACGTTCAGCTCGAGCGTCGTGCGCAGCGTCAGCCGGAGGAACTCGGTGTCCGCGGTCGCCAGGGCGTGCTGGTAGGCGGGGCGGTTGACGAAGTCGTAGGACAGGTCCGCCCCGGCCTCGCCGATCTCGCGGATGTCGTCGATCGTCAGGTTGAGTTCCTGGAAGGTGAACCCGCCGACCTTGCGCACCATGCTGGCGATCAGGTGGTTGGCGGCCTCGGACAGCGGATGCCCCTCCGACCAGCCCACGCCGTCCTCGGCAGCGGTCTTCTCCGCGCCCAGGAAGCCGTTGGCGTCGAGGCGCAGTCCGCCGGTGCCCAGGTCCGTCAGCGAGTGCAG
>JAQSXQ010000694.1 GCA_029256565.1 Mycobacterium sp. | reverse complement strand
CACCTCGTCGTGATCGGTGAACCAGGATGCGGGAAGACCTCCGTGCTGCGAACGCTGTGTCACGCCGTGGCGCGAGATGCCGAGATCGTGGTCGTCGATCCCCGGCGCGCGCTGCTCGGCGTGCTCGACGACGACGGCGCGACCACCCGCTACGCGGCGTCGGGGGATGCCGCGCGGGCGCACGTCGCCGACCTCGCCGCCATGCTCCGTATGCGGCTGCCGGGACCGAACGTCACCCAGCGGCAGTTGCGCGAGCGGTCCTGGTGGTCCGGACCGGACGCCTGGGTGATCGTCGACGACTACGACCTGGTGGCCGACGCCGCGTCGGGCAATCCATTGGCGGCTCTGCTCGAGTTGATCCCACACGCAACCGATCTCGGGCTGCACGTCGTCATCGCTCGTCGGTCGGGCGGCGCGGCCCGCGCGATGTTCGACCCAGTGCTGGCACGGCTGCGCGACCTCGGCGCGATGGGCCTGATGATGAGCGCCCGACCCGACGACGGTCCACTGTTCGGCTCACTGCGGCCCTCGCCGCAACCGCCGGGTCGTGGTGTCCTCGTCCGACCGGGCAGTCCCGATCGACTCGTTCAGGTCGCGTGGACGGAACCACCGTGACGGCAGCGCGCGTCGTCCTGATCGGTCCGCACGACGTCCGCAGTGCGCACCCCTTGCCTCGCGAGGCCGCCGAGGAGGCCGTGGCGTGCATCGACGACCAACACGCGTTGGTCGACGACGCCGTCGTGTCCGTCGACGACCTGTGGACCGATCTGCTGCGTCGCGCAGCTGGCCCGTGGCCCGGTGAGGTGGAGTTGGTCGTACCGTCCTGGTGGCCGCCCCGCCGAACCGAGCGGGTCGCGGCCGCTGCGGCACGCGCCGGTCTCGAGGCGCGCTTACTGCGTCGACCGGAGCTGATGCGGGACAACGTGTCTCACGTCGTCGAGGTGGCGCCCGAACTGGTCGCGGTGCACCCACCGCACGGCAGCTCCGACGTCGTCGCGAGGGTGGCAGAGCCCATCGTGGTCGTCGACGCCGTCGTCGGCCTACTGCGCCACGGTGGCCCCGTCGTCGTCGACGATCCAGTGGGGGAGTTGGGCACGGAGATCGCCGAACGGCTGCGGGCACGACACGTCGAGGTCGTCGAGTTCGACGACGCGAGCCTCCTCGAAGCGGTTGCGCCCGAACGCCCGGCCGAGGACGGTCCAATGACCCGCGGGCGGTCCCGGGCGGTGGCAGCCGTCGGTGCGGCCGCCACGGTCGCCGCGCTCGTCACCGCGAGCCTGTGGCCGTCCGATGCCGATCGGCCACCCCTGCGGACATGGCTCGTCGAGGGCCGCGTGACGCTGGAGGTTCCTGCCGACTGGGTGACCGAGCGAATCGTGGACGGACCGGGATCCGCGCGCGTGCGGGTGTCGGCTCCAGACGACCGACGCCACGCCATCCACGTCACCCAGTCCCCGGTACCCGTCGGACAGTCGCTGGGCGCGGCGGCCGATGTGGTCCGCACCGCGCTGGCCGAGCAGCCCGACGGGGTCTTCACCGCATTCGAGCCGTCGGCGACCGTCGCGGGCCTGCCCGCCATCACCTACCGCGAGGACCGACCTGATGCCCGGGTGCAGTGGACGCTGCGACTCGACGGTCACGTGCGCATCGCCATCGGCTGCCAGGGGGCGCCCGACGCTCCGGAGCCGGACGAGCACTGCCTGCACGCGATCCGCACGGCACGCGAGTGGGCCTGAAATTCGCACGCAGACAATGGAACCGATCGTCCGCCCACCGCGTCTTAACTTCTGAGGTCCTAACTTCCGAGACCGAAACGAAGGGAACATCATGACCAACCCCACCGGCGGCGCGCTGGCCACCGACCTCGACCTGATGGTCGCCGTCGCCAGCCGCATCGACGCACGCAACGACGAGGTGCGGGCCATGCTCGGGTCGTTCATCGGCCAGATGACGAGCGTTCCGGCGTCGGTGTGGGGTGGGGCGGCGGCCACCCGGTTCGCCGGCGTCGTCGAGCGCTGGCACGCCGAGTCCGCCACCCTGCAGACCGCGCTCACCCGCATCGCGGAGACCATGCGGCTCAACGAGCGCACGCTGCGCGAAGCCGCCGACACTCACGCCGACGGCATCGCGGCCGCGACCGCGTCCCTGTGACACCCAACCCGACCAGAATGGAGCATCCGTGGACCCGGTTCTGTCATACGACTTCAGCCAGATCGAGCACACCGTCCGACAGCAGATCCACGCCACGTCGGCCCGGTTCAACGCTGCGCTGGACGACCTGCGCGCCCAGATCGCCCCACTGACCGCCGTGTGGACCCGCGAGGCGGCCGAGGCCTACCGCATCGAACAGGCGAGGTGGGACCAGTCGGCGGCAGCGCTCAACGACATCCTGTTCCGCCTGGGCAACGCGGTTCGAGACGGCGCCGACGACGTCGCGGCCACCGACCGCCGCGCCGCCACGGCATGGGGCGCCTAGCCCCGGCCCACAGACCCCTGGGCGGCTCCGGAGGTGGAGAGGACCTTCGGAGCCGCCCAGTGCGGGCT
>JAQSXQ010000693.1 GCA_029256565.1 Mycobacterium sp. | reverse complement strand
GAGACGTTCATGCCGGGCAGCGACAGGCCCTTGTTGTTGCTGACCCGGCCGCCCTCGGTGACGGTGCACACCACGTCGTTGCCGTCGATGTGCTCGACGACGCATCCGACGTTGCCGTCGTCGATCAGCAGCCGGTCACCGGGCGACGCGTCGATCGCAAGGTTCTTGTAGGTGGTGGACACCCGGTCGTGGGTGCCCATGAAGTCGTCGACGGTGATCCGCACCGTCTCGCCCGCGGTCCACAGCGTGGCGCCCGTGGCGAACCGGCCGAGCCGGATCTTGGGTCCCTGCAGGTCCGCCAGCACACCGACGGCACGCCCCGTGGCGTCAGACGCGCTGCGCACGTAGTTGTAATTGGCCTCGTGGTCGGCGTAGTCGCCGTGGCTGAAATTGAGCCGGGCGACGTCCATGCCCACCTCGACGAGAGACTTCACCATCTCTTCGGAGCCAGTGGCCGGACCAAGGGTACAGACGATCTTTCCGCGTCTACTCACGTCTGGTGAGCATAGTCCCTAATCGATTCAGATGACGGCTAGCGGAAGCGCGCCAGGCCTGACCGGCGCAGGAAGCTCCGACTCGCCCATGAGGTACGCGTCGACCGCGTGCGCCGCGCTGCGGCCCTCGGCGATGGCCCACACGATCAGCGACGCCCCACGATGGGCATCCCCACACACGAACACGCCGGGGGCCTCGGTCTGCCAGTCCGACCCGCAGGGCAGCGCACCGCGCCCGTTCAAGTTCAGGCCCAGCCCGTCGAGCAGCGCCATGTGCTCCACGCCCTCGAAGCCGATGGCCAGCAGCGCCAGGTCACACGGAATCTCGATCGGCTCACCGACCGGAGTGACGACCCGCCGTCCCTCCGCGTCGCGCTGCACCTTGACCTCCGCGATCTGCAGCGCACGCAGGTTCCCGTCGTCGTCGCCGACGAAGCGCTGCACGGCCACCTCGTAGCGACGGGCGCCGCCTTCGGCGTGCGCCGGGGAGAGCCGGGTACGGAGCACCAGCGGCCACGTGGGCCACGGTGAGCGGGACTCGTCGCGCTGTCCGGGTGGCTCGGGGTTGTAGTCGAGCTGGGTCACCGAGATGGCGCCCTGCCGGTGGGCGGTGCCGAGGCAGTCGGCCCCGGTGTCGCCGCCGCCGATGATCACCACGTGCTTGCCCTTGGCGGAGATGGGCGACTCGCCGTCGCCCTCGCACTCCTTGTTCGCGGGCACCAGGTGATCCATCGCGAGGTGCACACCGCGCAGCTCCCGGCCCTCGACCAGGTTGTCGCGTGCCCGCAGCGCGCCGACTGCGAGCACCACCGCGTCGTGCTGGTCGCGCAGCGCCTCGACGCTCAGGTCGACGCCGACCTCGCACTCGGTGACGAAACGGGTGCCCTCGGCGCGCATCTGGGCGAGCCGCTGATCGAGCGTCGACTTCTCCAGCTTGTACTCAGGGATGCCGTAGCGGAGCAGCCCGCCGATCCGGTCGTCACGCTCGTAGACGGTGACGTGATGGCCTGCGCGCGTGAGCTGTTGCGCGGCAGCCAGTCCCGCGGGGCCCGAACCGACGACGGCCACGCTGCGGCCGGTGGCGATCGCGGCGGGCTGCGGCTCCACCAGACCCAGCCGCCACGCCTGGTCGGCGATGGTGTTCTCGATGCGCTTGATGGTGACCGCGCCACCGGTGGTGTCCTCGCCGATCGAGAGCACGCACGCCGACTCGCACGGCGCGGGGCAGAGTCGCCCGGTGAACTCGGGGAAGTTGTTCGTGGCGTGCAGGCGATCGCTCGCGGCGTCCCACCGGCCCCGCCGCACCAGGTCGTTCCACTCGGGGATGAGATTGCCCAGCGGACAACCGGCAGTACCCGAGTGGCAGAACGGGATTCCGCAGTCCATGCAGCGACGGGCCTGCTCGGACACCTCGCGCGCACGGTCCTTGGGGTCCTGGAGTTCGTAGACCTCGCGCCAGTCGCCGACGCGTTCGTCGACGGGCCGCTTGGGCGCCTCGACCTTGGGCACCTTCAGGAATCCGGTGGGGTCAGCCACGGGTCGCCTCCATGATCGCCGCGTCCACGTCGCGCCCCTCGGCCTTCGCCATCCGGGTCGCCTGCAGCACGCGTTGGTAGTCGGTGGGCATGATCTTGGTGAACTGCGCACTGCGCCTTGGCCAGTCCGACAGCAGCGACCTGGCCACCGTGCTCCCGGTGAGGTGCGCGTGCGCGGTGACGGTCTGGCACAGCCACTCGAGGTCCTCGGACTCGGGACGCTGCAGCTCGACCATCGCCGGGTTGACGTCGGCCGGGTCCAGCCCCAGCACGTAGGCGATGCCGCCGGACATGCCTGCCGCCATGTTGCGGCCGGTCGGGCCGAGCACCACTACGCGGCCGCCGGTCATGTACTCGCAGGCGTGGTCGCCGACGCCTTCGGCGACCGCGACGGCGCCGGAGTTCCTGGCGCAGAAGCGCTCCCCCACCCGACCGCGCAGGTAGACCTCACCCGAGGTCGCACCGTAGAGCAGGGTGTTGCCCGCGATGACGTTCTCCTCGGGGATGAACAGCACGTCNNNGGTCGCACCGTAGAGCAGGGTGTTGCCCGCGATGACGTTCTCCTCGGGGATGAACAGCACGTCCTCGGGCGGACGGACGACGATGTGGCCGCCCGAGAGCCCCTTGCCGACGTAGTCGTTGGCGTCGCCGATCAGTTCGATCGTGACGCCCGGCGGCAGGAAGGCGCCGATCGACTGCCCCGCCGACCCGTTGAGCGTGACGTGGATGGTGTCGGTCGGCAGGCCCTGCGCGCCGTAGCGCCGCGTGACCTCGGCGCCGAGCATGGTGCCCACCGTGCGGTTGACGTTGCGCACCGGCAGATCCAGCCGCACCGGGTGGGCGTCCTCCAGGGCGCCCTCGGCGAGCGCGATCAGCGTCTTGTCCAGCGCCTGGTCCAGTGCGTGGTACTGGTCCTTGACCTTCCGGCGCTGGGTGAGCTGCTCGCCGTGCGCGTTCTTCGGCATCGCGAAGATGGGGCTCAGATC
>JAQSXQ010000692.1 GCA_029256565.1 Mycobacterium sp. | reverse complement strand
CCACGCCGCCTACCGCGACTTCCACACCTACGACCACGTCACGGGGCTCAAGCCGGCCCGCGTCACCGGCCGCAACGTGCCGTCGCAGGAGAAGGCGCCGTATGACGCCGAACGCGCCGATCACGCCGTCGACGTGCACGTCGCGGACTTCGTCGACGTGGTCCGCAGGCGGTTGATCTCCGAGTCCGAGCGCATCGGCAGGCCCGCGCACGTGGTTGCCGCGTTCGACACCGAGCTGTTCGGGCACTGGTGGCACGAGGGTCCGCTGTGGCTCGAACGGGTGCTGCGGGCGCTTCCCGCGGCGGGCATCCGGGTCGGCACGCTGACCGACGCGATCGCCGACGGCTTCGTTGGCGACGCCGTCGACCTGCCGCCGGGTTCGTGGGGATCGGGCAAGGACTGGCAGGTGTGGTCGGGCGAGCAGGTCTCGGATCTGGTCGCGCTCAACGCCGAGGTGGTCGACACCGCGCTGGCGACCGTGGACAAGGCGCTCGATCAGGCCGCGTCGACCGTGTCGAGGGCGCCGCGGGACACCGTCGCCGACCAGATCCTGCGCGAGACCCTGCTGACCGTGTCGAGCGACTGGCCGTTCATGGTCAGCAAGGACACCGCGGCCGAATACGCCCGCTACCGCGCGCATCTGCACGCCCACGCCACCCGCGAGATCGCCGGTGCGCTCGCGTCGGGCCGGCGCGAACACGCCCAGCGGCTGGCCGACGGCTGGAACCACGCCGACGGCCTCTTCGGCGCACTCGACGCCCGGCGGCTCCCCCGATGACCCCCTTCTCCGGCGAGCGTGCGTGTCTGCGGGCGACACGCCGCCTCCGAACCCGAGTTCACGCACGCTCGCGACGCCGGAGCGGCTCCCGATGAAGGTCCTGATGGTGTCCTGGGAGTACCCGCCGGTCGTGATCGGCGGACTCGGCAGGCACGTGCACCATCTCGCGACCGCACTCGTCGACGCGGGCCACGAGGTCGTGGTGCTCAGCCGCCGACCCACCGACACCGACCCCAGCACGCACCCGACGACCGACGAGGTCGCCGAGGGCGTGCGGGTGATCGCCGCCGCGCAGGATCCCCACGAGTTCGGCTTCGGCACCGACATGATGGCGTGGACGCTGGCGATGGGCCACGCGATGGTGCGCGCCGGGCTGAGCATCGAGGCGGACGGCACCCGCTGGCAGCCCGACGTCGTGCACGCCCACGACTGGCTGGTCGCGCATCCCGCGGTCGCCTTGGCCGAGTTCTTCGACGTGCCACTGGTTTCGACGATCCACGCCACCGAGGCGGGCAGGCACTCGGGCTGGGTCTCGGGCACCATCAGCAGGCAGGTGCATGCCGTCGAATCGTGGCTGGTGCACGAATCCGATTCCCTCATCACGTGTTCGGCGTCGATGGGCGACGAGATCGATGAACTCTTCGGACCGGGACTGGCCGAGCGCCACGTGATCCGCAACGGGATCGACGCCGCCCAGTGGCCGTTCGCGCAGCGCACCTCTCGGCCGGGGCCTGCGAAGCTGCTCTACCTTGGCCGCCTGGAGTACGAGAAGGGCGTGCACGAGGCGATCGCCGCACTGCCACGCATCCGGCGCACCCACCCCGGCACCACGCTGACCATCGCCGGTGACGGCACGCAGGAGGCCTGGCTGGTCGAGCAGGCGCGAAAGCACAAGGTGTTCAAGGCCGTCACGTTCGTCGGCCGCGTCGATCACCAGGGTTTGATCCGGCTGCTGCATGACACCGACGCCGCCGTGCTGCCGAGCCACTACGAACCGTTCGGCATCGTCGCGCTCGAGGCGGCTGCGACCGGAGCGCCGCTGGTGGTCTCGAACGTCGGTGGCCTCGGCGAAGCGGTGATCGACGGCCACACCGGGCTGTCCTTCCCACCGCGCGACGTCGCCGCCCTGGCCTCGGCCGTCCGCGCCATCCTCGACGACCCGGCCGCGGCGCAACGGCGGGCCGACGCCGCGCGGGAGCGTCTGAACTCTGACTTCGAGTGGCACACCGTGGCCGTCGAGACCGCCCAGGTGTACCTCGCCGCCAAACGCCGTGAACGCGAACCGCATCGGCGACGGACGATCGTGGAGCAGCCCCTGCCGGGTCGGTAATGCGACGAGCGTGCGCGAACTCGGGTCAGGACGCGGCGTGTCGCCCGCAGACACGCACGCTCGCGGGAAGAGTCAACCCGAAAGAACAAACGGGCTAGTGCGCGGCCTTCTTGCGCTCGATGTCCGCCAGTGCGGCCGCCAGCTCCGCGCGTTCGGCGGCCGACGTCTCCCAGGCGAGCTTGCGGTTCTTGACCACCTTGGCGGGGGCGCCGACCGCGATGGAGAAGTCGGGCACCTCGCCCTTCACCACCGCGTGGGCGCCGAGCACGCAGCCCCGCCCGACACTCGTCCCGCGCAAGACGGTCACCTTGGCCGCGACCCAGGTGTCCGGGCCGATCCGCACCGGGGCCTTGACGATGCCCTGGTCCTTGATCGGCATCTCGACGTTGTCCATCTTGTGGTCGAAGTCGCAGACGTAGCACCAGTCCGCCATGAGCACGGAGTCG
>JAQSXQ010000691.1 GCA_029256565.1 Mycobacterium sp. | reverse complement strand
TTCTTCATCGCCAGCACGCCGCAGTTCTCGTTCGTGTCGTCGTCACTCGCCAAGGAGGTGGCCGGTCTCGGCGGCGACGTCTCCGACCTGCTGCCGGAGCCCGTCAACGCACGTCTGAGGGCCAAGCTGCAGGGTTGAACCGGATCGGTGGCGGGTAGCACGCAGATGGTGCCCACAGCCCGGGTGCCGCCCACAGCCCGATTCACATCCGGAGGCCTTGCCATGGTCGAGACATTCGTTCAGTCGACCGACGACGTCGTCAGGTTCCTCAAGGACCAGCACAATCTGATCAAGGACATGTTCGAGGAGGTCTTCTCCGCGTCGTCCGACGACGCCCGGCGGACGGCCTTCACCGAACTGCGTCAGCTCCTGGCGGTACACGAGACTGCCGAGGAGATGGTGATCCACCCGCGCGTTCGCCGCGAGGTCGACGGCGGCGACATCATCGTCGACGCGCGTCTGAAGGAGGAGCACGACGCCAAGGAGCAGCTGTCGGCGCTGGAGTCGATGGACATCGGCTCCCAGGAGTTCCTCGACGCCCTGCGTCTGTTCCAGGGCGCCGTGCTCGACCACGCCGAGCGCGAGGAGAGCGAGGAGTTCGACAAGCTGCTGCGCGAGGTCGACGCGGACGACCTCAAGCGCATGCTCGCGGCAGTGCACGCGGCGGAGGCCATGGCGCCCACCCGCCCGCACCCCGGCGTGGAGTCGGCGAAGCTGAACTTCGTGGTCGGTCCGTTCGCCTCGATGCTGGATCGGGCCCGCGACGCGATCGACGCCGTCCTCCGCTAGTAAAGCTCCCGTTGAGGTCGAAGGCGACACACCGGTCGGCAAAGCCGAGTCACAGACGTAACACCAGGCACACTGGTATCAACAACTACGCCTGGAGGGTGTTGCCGTGTACCGAGTTTTCGAAGCGCTCGACGAGCTTGGGGCGATCGTGGAAGAGGCCCGAGGCGTGCCGATGACGGCAGGCTGCATGGTGCCCCGCGGCGACGTCCTCGAATTGCTGGACGACATCAAGGACGCCATCCCCGGCGAACTCGACGACGCACAGGACGTCCTGGACGCCCGCGACGGCATGCTGCGCGAGGCCAGGGAGCACGCCGACAACATGGTCGCCAGCGCGACCTCCGAAGCGGACTCGCTGGTGAACAGCTCGCGCGCCGAGGCCGACCGGCTGCTCGCCGACGCCAAGTCGCAGGCCGACCGGATGGTGGCCGAGGCCCGTGCGCACAGCGAGCGGATGGTCGCCGAGGCCCGTGCCGAGGCCGATCGCATCTCCGCCGCCGCCAAGCGCGAGTACGAGGCCAGCACCGGACGCGCCAAGTCCGAGGCCGACAGGCTCATCGAGAACGGCAACCTCGCGTACGAGAAGGCCGTGCAAGAGGGCATCAAGGAGCAGCAGCGCCTGGTCCATCAGACCGAGATCGTGCAGACCGCCACGCTCGAGGCCACCAGGATGGTCGACTCCGCCCACGCGGAGGCCGACCGGTTGCGCGGCGAGTGCGACATCTACGTCGACAGCAAGCTCGCCGAGTTCGAGGACTACCTCAACGGGACGTTGCGGTCCGTCGGCCGGGGGCGTCACCAGTTGCGCACCGCAGCCGGCACCCACGACTACGCCCAGCGCTGATCGAGGTCCGCGCGTTCGGAACTACCAGCCTGCGGTCGTAGGATTCTCCTCATGGCTGGGACCAAGGGACACAGAGTTCAGCGCGGCCCACGGTCACCGTTCGTCCTCGACGTATCGCAACTGGGTCGTAGGCCCGGGTCGATGCAGGAGATCCACCAGACCGTCGAGGCGCCGACGCGCATCGGCGTGGCGCTCGCAGGCATCGAGGCGGGTGCGCCCGTCGAACTCGACCTGAGGCTCGAATCGGTGTCCGAGGGCGTCCTGGTGACGGGCACCGTGTCGGCACCGACGGTCGAAGAGTGCGCGCGGTGCCTGACCACGATCGCAGGCGACGTCGAGTTCGACCTCACCGAGCTGTACGCCTATCCGGAGAGCGCCACCGAGGCGACCACCGAGGAGGACGAGGTCGGCCACGTCGTCGACGACACCATCGACCTCGAGCAGCCGATCGTCGACGCCGTCGGTCTCGCGCTGCCGTTCTCACCGCTGTGCACCGACGACTGCCTCGGACTGTGCGCCGACTGCGGCGTTCGGCTCGCCGACGCCGAACCGGGGCACGGCCACGAGAAGATCGACCCGCGGTGGGCGAAGCTCACCGCGATGTTGCCCACCGACCGGGATGCCTCGGGCACCGAGGAGGGCGGCGCGTGACGGTAGACCGGACGCCATTGCTCGAGGCGCTCGGAGTGGACCTGCCCGACGAGTTGCTGACCATGGCGCTCACGCATCGCAGTTACTCGTTCGAGAACGGTGGGCTGCCGACCAACGAGCGGCTCGAATTCCTGGGTGACGCCGTGCTCGGCCTGCTCGTCGCCGACATCCTGATCCGGCGGCACCCGGACAGTCCCGAGGGTGAACTCGCCAAGCTGCGCAACAGCATCGTCATGGCCGACGGCGTGGAGGCCCTGCTGGGCGCGGTCTACATGCAGCACGGTTTCGACGCCTCGCGCGACGTGGTGCTGCGCCTGTTCGGCGATCTGCTCGACACCGCACCGTCACTCGGCGCGGCGCTGGAGTGGAAGTCGAGCCTGCAGGAACTGACCGTCGCTCGCGGGCTCGGCGTGCCGAAGTACGTCGTCAGCTTCGACGGACCCGACCACGACCGCGTGTTCAGCGCCGTCGTGCTGGTCGACGGGGAGGAGTACGGCGCCGGCGTCGGCAGCACGAAGAAGGAAGCCGAGATCAAGGCGGCCGCGCAGGCCTGGACGTCGCTCGATGCCCAAAGTGCCAGCGACGGCGGCATACCCGTGCCGTCCCCCGATGCCTGAGCTACCCGAAGTCGAGGTGGTGCGCCGCGGGCTCGACGCGCACGTCACCGGCAGGACGATCACTGCGGTGCGCGTGCACCACCCCCGTGCGGTCCGGCGGCACGTGGCAGGTGGGGCCGACCTGACCGGCCGGCTGCTCGGAGCCAAGGTCGTCGGAACCGGCAGGCGCGGCAAGTTCCTGTGGCTGGTGCTCGGCGGCGACCGGTCCGACGAGGCCCTGGTGGTGCATTTGGGGATGAGCGGGCAGATGCTGCTCGGCGAAATAGCCAAGACCGACCACCTGCGCATTGCGGCGC
>JAQSXQ010000690.1 GCA_029256565.1 Mycobacterium sp. | reverse complement strand
CGAGCTTGACGTCGGGGAAGCGGCGGCGCAGGACGTGCATCGCCGGCGGGGAGTTCTCGACCATCAGCGTGGCGTGGTGCCCGCCCGCGGCCATGCCGAGTTCCAGGCCGCCGATGCCGGCGAACAATCCCGCGACCGTGAGCGTCACCGAAGCCATTCCAGGGCAACGGCATACGAGAGCCGCGACGGCACGGCGTTGCCGATCATGCGCGCCAGCGCGGTGCGGTGCATGACGCCGTCGAAGCTGAACCAATCGGGAATGTACTGCAGGCGCGCGGCTTCGTGGGCGGTGAGCGTGCGGCGCTGACTTGGATGGACGTTGCGGCCCATGCACATGCTGTAGAAGCCGGTGGTGACGGTCTGCGCGGGCCGGTCCCACGCGAGGCGGCCGTAGATGGACTTGTAGCTGTGCCCGCCGCCTGCGTGACAGGCGGGACGCTGGCTGTCGGGCAGGTCGAACTGGCTGTGCTCGAAGAGGTAGTCGATGCGTTGCCGCGTGGCAGGTGCTGACCGGGCGGGGGCGTCGACCAGGGTGTCGCCGGGTTGGGCCTCGAGATCTCCGATGGCCCATTCGACGGTGCGGGTGTCGCGGCGATGCCGGTCGACGACCTCCGCCGGGGTGACGTCGTGCGTGCGGCTGGCCAGCATGACGAGGCGGCGGCGGGTCTGCGGCACGCCCAGATGGCTGAGGTCGACGACGCCCATGGTGACCGTGTAGCCGAGGTGGTCGAGCGCGTCGGCGGTGCGCTGGACCACCGCGCGTCGGTCGTTCAGGGCGCCGGGGACGTTCTCGATCAGCATGTGTTGCGGTGCAAGCACTTCGGCGGCGCGCACCATCGTTTGGTACAGCTCGTTCTTGTCGTCACTGTGGCGGGTGCGGTTGTTGAAGTCGCTGTGGCCCTGGCACGGTGGGCCGCCGACGAGTATGTCGACGTCCGGGTACTGCTTGGCCAGGAGCCGTTCGGCCGGCGTTAGCCGGCTGCCGATACGGCCGGGCAGCAGCGCCGCGACGTCGTGGCACAGCGCTGCGGCGGTGGGGAAGTTGGCGGCGTACGTGCGGGTCGCGATCGCGTCGAGGTCGACGGCGAGCAGCGGCTCGAAGGGTCGGTTGAGTGCGCGGGCCGCTTCGGCGAGGCCGATGGAGAGTCCGCCGCACCCGGCGAAGAGGTCGACGACGCGGACCGAGTCGCGGGTCGAGGCCTGGGGTGGGGCGGTGGTGCTGCGCAGCCAGGCGCGCTCGGCGTCGTCGGCGGTGGCGGGTCCGTCCGGGATCGGCGCGGGGGCCAGCAGGCTGGTTGTCGTGGTGCCGCCGCTGTGGGCGAGCACCCGCTCGAACGTGCCGTTGCGGGTGCGGAATCGCTCAAGCCCGGCGTCGGCCTGCGGCCGGCGTCGCTTCAGGGCTGGTTCGAGCATTCTTGGGATCGTATTCAGGTTGCGCGGGCAGGTCCGGCGGCGCGCCGCTTCTACGCTGGTGGCATGGCCGAGTCGTGGGCGTCCTCACCGGAGGCGCGGGCGCGGATGCAGTCGAACAAGAGCCGGGACACGAAGCCGGAGTTGGCGCTGCGGTCGGCCGTGCACGCGCTTGGGCTGCGCTACCGGGTGGACGCGCGACCGCTGAAGGCATTGCGGCGCAGGGCGGACCTCGTCTTCCCGCGGGCCAAGGTGGCGGTGTTCCTCGACGGCTGCTTCTGGCACGGCTGCCCGGTGCATCACACGGTGGCGGCGGCGAACGCGTCGTTCTGGGCGGAGAAGGTGTCGACGAACCGGGCGCGGGACTCCGACACCGACGCGAAGCTGGCCGAGGCAGGCTGGGTCAGCGTGCGGGTGTGGGAGCACGAGGATCCGCTCGAAGCGGCTGAACGGGTGCGGGCCGTAGTGCGCGAAAGGCGGGCATGAGTCGGCTGAGAACGGGCTCAGCGGGGGAGCGATAGGGTGCGGTCCATGAGAGCAGTCGCAGCGATATTGGCGGTCACGGCGGCGCTGTTCACGGCTGCGCCGGCCACGGCCGAGGAGCCCGACGACTCGTTCCTCGGCACGATCGACGCCCTCGGCATCCCGATCACCGACCCAGCCGTGGCGATCTCCACGGCGCGCTCGGCGTGCCAGGCTTTCGACGGCGGTGCGGAGGTCCCCGCGGCCGTCGACACCGTCGCCACTGACACCGGGATATCGCCCGACGACGCCGCCTACTTCGTCGGTGTCTCGATCGGGGCGTACTGCCCGCACCACGAGGATTTGCTCGGCTGACCGGTGTTCGGCTGGCGGTCGTCATCAAGTGATGACGCCGTCGAGCGCCGCACCATGTCAGTGGCGCCGTTGGAGCCCAAAAAACGGTTTCCATCGGTCGGCTTGCCGGTAAATGACGCCGAATCGGCGAATTCGCCGTGCGTCGCGTCTCGCGTTTCAAACAGTCGTCGGCTACATGCCCGTCGCTGTCTGACCCTCCTTTCGCTTCGTCCGCCCCGCGAGAGGAGGAAGCCGTGAACGATCAGGACTACGCCGACGGCCTCCGCGTCACGATGTCGGAACTCACCGCGCACTTCCACGAACCCGTCGACATAGC
>JAQSXQ010000689.1 GCA_029256565.1 Mycobacterium sp. | reverse complement strand
ACGAACCTGGCCCTGCTCGAGCCTCCGGTCGCCAGCCCGAAGGGCACCGTGTTCCTGCGTTACGGGCTGGTCGGTGGGACGCCCGAGACCGGCGACATGACCGCGCCCGAACCCGGCGACGGCGACTGAGTCCGACCGCACCCGGTCGCGGCACACTGGTGCCAGACCCGCTGACAGGAACGAGGCACCAGCCATGACCGCACCGCTACCCGACACCGCGCTGGAACTGCGCTCGCTGGTGACGTCGCAGGGCACGCTCGAACTCTCCCTGCAGGAGGTGAGCGTGCCGGCACCCGGCGCCGACGAGGTGCTGGTACGGGTCGAGGCCGCGCCGATCAATCCATCGGACCTGGGACTGCTCGTCGCCGGCGCTGACATGACCACCGCGAAGGTCGAGGGCACACCCGAGCGTCCCGTCGTGACGGCACCGCTGGGCGAGGGCGCGCTGAAGGCGTTGTCCGCCCGAGTGGACGAGTCGCTTGCCGTAGGCAACGAGGGGGCGGGCACCGTCGTCGCCGCGGGATCGTCCCCGGCTGCGCAGGCGCTCCTCGGCAGGACGGTAGGCGTCGCGGGCGGCGCGATGTACAGCCAGTACCGCGTGGTCGGCGCCGCATCGTGTCTGGTTCTGCCCGAGGGCACGTCGGCGAGGGACGGCGCATCGTCCTTCGTGAATCCCATGACCGCCCTCGGGATGGTGGAGACCATGCGCCGCGAGGGTCACTCGGCCCTGGTGCACACCGCGGCCGCGTCGAACCTCGGCCAGATGCTCGTCAAGCTCTGCGCCAAGGACGGGGTGCCGCTGGTCAACGTGGTCCGCAAGGCCGAGCAGGAGGACCTGCTGCGCGGGCTCGGGGCAACGCACGTCTGCAACACGTCGTCGCCGTCCTTCGCGGCCGATCTCGTCGAGGCGCTGAAGGCGACGTCGGCGACGCTCGCGTTCGACGCCACGGGCGGAGGGACGCTGGCCAGCGACATCCTCAACGCCATGGAGGAGGCCATCAACGCAACGGCGGCGGAGTACTCCCGCTACGGATCGGCCGTCCACAAGCAGGTGTACGTCTACGGCGGGCTCGACACGGGCCCCACGGTGCTCACCCGGAACTTCGGCATGGCATGGGGTTTGGGCGGATGGCTGCTCACCCCGTTCCTGCAGACCGCAGGCGCCGAGACGATCGGCCGGCTCCGCGCGCGGGTGGGCGAGGAACTCACCACCACGTTCGCGAGCACCTACACCCGTGAGGTGTCACTGGCCGGGATGCTGGCACCCGAGGCGTTCACCGCCTACGTCAAGCGCGCGACGGGGGAGAAGTTCCTCGTGACGCCGCATTCGGCCCAGTAGTCAGTACGCCAGCTGGTTGACCGCGCTTCCGAAGACGCGCGGCAACGCCGTCGCGGCCGGAACGAGGCGAGAGCGGATCGACGGATGCGCGCTGGCCCGCACCAGTCCCTCGGTCAGCAGCCGGTAACGCCGTGTGAGCGTGCGCCACTGGCGGTCGTAGTCGCTCGTCCGGTCGGCCACGACGCAGTCCACCGCGAGTTCGGCGGCCCCGAAGGCGAGCCCCATGCCCTCTCCGGTCAGTGCGTCGACGTACCCGGCGGCATCACCGACCAGTAGCACCCGGCCCGCCACTCGCGTACTGGCGTTCTGGCGCAACGGCCCGGCAGCACGATCGGGCCCGTGCGGGTGGCCCTCCACCCGAGCCCGGAGTTCCCCGAAACCCTCGAAGTGCCGTTCGAAACCGCCTCGGCCGGAGGACAGGACCGCGATCCCGACGGTGTCGTCGGCCACCGGTGTCACGTACGCCTCGGCGTCCGGTGCCCAGTGCACCTCGACCGAGTCGGTCCACGGGCTGATTTGGACGTGCCTTCGGATACCCCAGCGGCGTGGCCCCCGCGACGGGCGGGTGAGGCCGAGCGCCTTCCGGATGGGGGAGTGCAGACCGTCGGCCGCTACCAGGTAGCGGGCCCGAAGGCCGCCTGCCCGAACGCCTTCGGCGTCCTGGGTCACTCCGTCGACGTCGCCGAGGATGAACTTGACCCCGGCGGTGCGGGCAGCGTCCGACATCGCCGCGTGCAGCGCGGTCCTGCGGACACCGCGGCCCGCCCCCGCGCGGAACGTGGCGTCCACCCGCTTGCTGCCCGCCACGTAGCTGATGCCGCGCAGCGGTCGCCCCTCGACGGCGATTCCGAGGCGGTCGAGGTGCGCGAGGGTGTGGGGCATCATGCCTTCGCCGCACGCCTTGTCCAGCGTTCCGGGTCTGCGTTCGACGATCACCGTCTCGAGGCCGGCGCGGACCCCGTACATCGCGGTGGCCAAGCCCGCGGGCCCACCGCCGACGACCAGGAGGTCGATCACCGGCTCACACCCCGGTCGCTTCGCTCCTGCCCGCCGTACAGACTTGCGAGCGCGGCGTTCTCCACCTTGATGCGCGTGCGTAGCAGGATCGCGTTGAGCACCGTGAACGCGATGGCCGTCACCCACGCGGAATGCACGAGCGGCAGTGCTGCGCCCTCGATGACGACCGCGACGTAGTTCGGGTGCGAAATCCAGCGGTACGGGCCGCCGGTCACC
>JAQSXQ010000688.1 GCA_029256565.1 Mycobacterium sp. | reverse complement strand
TTCCACCAAGTAACCACCACCACGAAGGAGAAACACCATGGCCAGCAACGCGATCGGAATGATCGAGACCAAGGGCTACGTCGCGGCACTCGCCGCCGCCGACGCAATGGTCAAGGCAGCGAACGTGACCATCACCGACCGCCAGCAGGTGGGCGACGGCCTGGTCGCCGTCATCGTCACCGGTGAGGTGGGTGCGGTCAAGGCAGCCACCGAGGCCGGTGCCGAATCTGCCTCGCAGGTGGGCGAACTCATCAGCGTGCACGTCATCCCGCGCCCCCACAGCGAACTCGGCGCGCACTTCTCCCTCGCAGCCCAGTAGTCCTGCTCGATGGCCGCGATCGACACTGCGACCGGCACGGGCACGCGGACCGACATCCGCGTGTACCTGTTGGTCGAGGATCTCCAGCAGCAGTTCGCCGCGTATCTCGGGACTCCGACCCGGGCCCGCGGATATCCGCCGTACGCCGGTGAGCACGCCCTGATCGTCGAGGTGTCCCCCGCCCTGGCGATCGAGCGGGTGATCGACCTCGCGCTGCGGGAGGTGCCCGGCATATCACCCGGAATCCTGTACGTGGAGCGGCAGTTCGGCGTGCTGGAGATCCACTCCGCCGATCTGTCCGACGTCCGTCGGGCCGGTGAGGCGATCCTGGCGGGCACGGGCAACGCGGCTGCCGATCAACTGCGTCCGCGAGTGCTCTACCACGACATCATCGAAGACATCACCGATCAGCATGCGGTGATCATCAACCGCACCCGGCAGGCATCCATGGTGCTGCCCGGCCAGTCGCTGCTGGTGTACGAGATGACGCCTGCGCTGTTCGCGGCCGTGGCGGCGAACGAGGCCGAACGGGTGGCCCCGGGCCTCACACTCGTCGACGTGCAGATGATCGGCGCGGCGGGCAGGCTGTACATCGGCGGGACCACCGGCGACGTCACTGCGGCCAGGGACCGCATCACGGAGGTGTTGGCCGGCATCGAGGGACGGGACCACTGATGGACGCACCGGAGATGGACGACCCGCGACCCGAGGCGACCTTCGTGGCCGACGACGTCGAGGTCGCCGAACTGGCTCTGGCGTCCTACGACATCTCGCCCGAGTCGACGCTGCGGCTGCTCAACCTGTCCGAGAACGCCACGTACGCAGTCGAGGACGCGACCACCGGGGACAAGTCGATCCTGCGGGTGCACCGCAAGGACTACCACCGTCGCCACGAGATCGAGTCCGAACTGGACTGGCTCGAGGCGCTGCGGCGCGACAGCGACGTCACCGTCCCCACGGTGCTGCCCACGCGCGACGGGCAACGCGTCGTGACGGTCGAGCACGACGGCACCGCCCGCCACGTCGTGCACTTCGACATGGTGGCAGGCGTCGAACCCGACGAGGAAACGCTGACGGTCCACGACTTCCACACGCTGGGCTGCATCACCGCCTCGCTGCACGACCATTCGCGGTCGTGGACGCGTCCGGAGCGCTTCGGCAGGTTCTCCTGGGACTGGCAGCACAGCCTCGGCGACACCCCGCGCTGGGGCCGCTGGCAGGACGCCGTCGGCGTCGGCGAGTCCGAGGCCGTCACGCTCGGCCGTGCCGCGCAGCTGCTCGAGCAGCGGCTCGCCGACTACGGGACGGGCCCGGACACGTTCGGCCTCGTCCACGCCGACCTGCGCCTGGCCAACCTGCTCGTCGACGGTGACACCATCACCGTGATCGACTTCGACGACTGCGGATTCGGTTGGTACTTCTACGACTTCGGCACTGCCGTGTCGTTCTTCGAGGACGACCCCGCCGTGCCCGAGTGGCAGGAAGCCTGGGTGTCGGGCTACCGGTCACGGCGCCCACTCGCGCCGTCGGACGAGGCGATGCTCCCGAGCTTCGTGCTGCTGCGCAGACTGCTGCTGCTGGCGTGGATGGGCTCGCACAGCCACTCGCGTGAGTCGCAGGCCATGTCGATCACCTACGCCGAGGGCAGCTGCGCCCTCGCCGAGCGGTACCTCACCTTCAACGGCCAACGCCTGGCCTGACCCACCCGCCACGAATCGAAAGAGGCACCCATGTTCACCTCACTGCAAGGCCGCACCGCCGTCGTCACCGGCGGCAGCAAGGGAATCGGGCGGGGCATCGCCGAGACGTTCGCCGATGCGGGCATCAACGTCGTGCTCACCGGCCGCAATCAGGCCGACGTGGACTCCTGCGTCGATGCCCTCGCGGGCAAGCCCGGCGCGGTCAGCGGCGTGTCGGCCGACGTCGCGAGCCCCGAGGATTGTCGTCGTGTCGTCGCGACCGCCGTGGAGCGACACGGTGGCCTCGACATCGTGTGCGCCAACGCAGGCATCTTCCCGTTCGGGCGGCTCGAGGACCTGACGCCCGACGACCTCGAACAGGTGCTCGGCGTCAACTTCAAGGGCACCGTCTACATCGTGCAGGCGGCGATGGAGGCGCTCACCGCCAGCGGCCACGGCCGCGTGATCGTGACGTCGTCGATCACCGGACCCGTCACCGGCTACCCCGGCTGGTCGCACTACGGTGCCAGCAAGGCCGCACAACTCGGTTTCCTGCGCACCGCAGCAATGGAGCT
>JAQSXQ010000687.1 GCA_029256565.1 Mycobacterium sp. | reverse complement strand
GTCGCCTACAACAAGCGGATCTTCGACGAGAAGGGCATCACCAAGCTGCCCGACAACCTCGACGACTTCATCCAGCTCGCCGTCGACCTGACCGACCGGTCGGAGAACCGGTACGGACTGTCGACCCGCGGGTCCAAGTCCTGGGCCACCATCCACCCGGGCTTCATGACCCAGTACACGCGCCAGGGCGCGGTCGACTACACCTGGAACGGGTCGGAACTGGTCGCGGAGATGGACAGCGACCAGGCCATCGACTTCACCCGCAAGTGGATCGACCTCCAGCACCAGGCGGGGCCCACGTCGTGGACCACCTACGACTACCCCAACGCCACGGGCGATCTCGGCGACGGCAAGGCGATGATGGTGTTCGACGCCGACAGCGCCACGTACCCGAAGAACAAGCCCGGTGCGAGCAAGGAGGCGGGCAACATCGCGTGGTACGCGGGACCCGCCGGGCCGGACGGCAACTACAAGACGAACCTGTGGACGTGGAGTTGGGCGATGAGCGCCAACTCCCGCAACAAGTTGCCCGCCTGGTTGTTCATCCAGTGGGCCACCGGCAAGGACTCGATGAACAAGGCGGTCGAGGGCGGCTCTTACGCAGACCCGGTGCGCCAGTCCGTGTTCGACACCACGTTCAAGCGGGTGGCGGCGGATCAGTTCGGCTATCTCGAGGCCTTCGAGACGGTCATCGGTGAGTCGAAGATCCAGTTCACGCCGCAGAAGAAGTTCTTCGACACCACGCAAGCCTGGGCCATCGCCCTGCAGGACATCTACGGCGGCGACGACGCGGCAAGCAGATTGCGCAGCCTCGCCAAGACCAACACCTCCAAGGTCAACCTCTAGGAGATCTGTACCCATGACCACTCAGACTCCCAAGGCGCCGGCCACGTCACCCGACGAGCCGAGCACCGCGCCCCGCCACCGGCCGCCCGAGGTACCGAGGTGGCGGCGCAAGCTGCGGCCCTACCTGCTGTCGATCCCGGCGCTGGTCATCGTCATCGGCATCCTCTATCCGTTCGCGGTGGGCGCCTACTACGCGTTCCTCAACTACGCAGCGGTGAACCCGGATCCGCACTTCGTGTGGTTCCAGAACTTCGGTTCCGTCCTCGGCGACCAGGTGTTCTGGAAGAGCGTTCAGGTGACGGTGACGTTCGCGGTCGCCGCCACGGCGATCGAGACGGCCCTGGGCGTCGGCCTGGCGCTGCTACTCAACCGGTCGTCGATCATCGGCAAGATCTTCGAGAAGGTGTTGATCCTGCCCTTGATGATCGCCCCCGTCATCGCGGGCGTGATCTGGAAGCTGATGTTCAACCCACAGTTCGGCGTGCTCAATCACGTTCTCGGATTGGGCAACACGTTCGACTGGCTGTCGGCGGGCAACGCGCTGTTCTCGGTGATCCTCGTCGACGTCTGGATCTTCACCCCGTTCGTCGCCATCCTGGTGCTGGCCGGCATCCGGTCGCTGCCCAAGGAACCGTTCGAGGCATCCGAGGTCGACGGTGCCAACTGGTTCTACATGTTCCGCAAGCTGATGCTGCCGATGCTGTGGCCCTACATCCTGGTCGCCGTCATCTTCCGGTTCATGGACAACCTCAAGGTGTTCGACCACATCTACGTGCTGACCGCAGGCGGGCCGGGTGTCGCCACCCGAACGCTGCAGATCGGCGCATTCGAGGACTCGATCATCAACCTCGACTACTCGCGCGGCAGCACCTACATGCTGCTGCTCTGGATCATCGTGTTCATCACCGCGCGCTACCTGGTGAGCGTGCTCGGCAAGGCGCAGCGCCGTGCTGCCGGAGCGGAGTCCTAAGACATGGCCTCGAAGTCGATGTTCAGCAGAGCCGAACTGCTTCCCGGGCAGAAGCGGTTGTCGATCGGATCGGTGGCCGCCGACGTCGGCGTCGTCATCTGGTTCGTGTTCTCGCTGTTTCCCATCTTCTGGATGCTGATGCTGGCGTTGAAGAACGCCGAACAGCAGACCACCACGTACTTCCAGTTCAGCCCGACGTGGTCGAACTTCGCCACGGTGCTCTCCGAGAAGGGCACCCAGTTGACGAGCGTCGACTTCAAGGCGTCGATGCTGACCAGCCTGCTCAACTGCGGTGGCGCGGTGATCGTCTCGCTGGTCATCGGCATCCCGGCGGCCTATGCCGCAGGCCGGTGGCAGTACAAGGGCAGCAATGACCTGATGTTCCAGATGCTGTCGTTCCGGTTCGCCCCGGAGCTCATGGTCATCGTCCCGCTGTTCGTCATCTACAACCAGATCGGGTTGTTCGACACCAAGGTCGGCATGATCTGGGTGCTGCAGCTGGTGACGATGCCGCTGGTGGTGTGGATCCTGCGGTCGTACTTCCAGGACCTGCCCGAGGATCTCGAACAGGCCGCCCTCCTCGACGGGTACACCTCGCCGACAGCAACGCCGGCACGGTGACCGTCGCGATCACCAAGTTCCTCGGCGGCGGCGGACAGGCCTACTACAACCTGACGGCAGCCGCGGCGCTCATCGCCGCCCTGCCACCTCTCATACTCGCGCTCACGATCCAGCGATACCTGGTGCGTGGCCTGTCGTTCGGGGCGGTGAAGGCCTGATGGCCAACGTAAGACTGCAGAACCTGTCCAAGTCGTTCGGCAAGACCCAGGCCGTACGCGACGTGTCCGTCGAGATCGCCGACGGCGAGTTCTTCGTCATCCTCGGTCCCAGCGGCGCGGGCAAGACCACCACGCTGAAGTCGATCGCGGGACTCGTCGACATCGACGCCGGCGAGGTCTCCATTGGCGGCACCGACGTCACGAACGTCGAGCCCTACCACCGCAACGTCGCGATGGCGTTCGAGAGTTACGCGCTGTACCCGCAGAAGACGGTCAGCGAGAACCTGGCGTCGCCGCTGAAGTCCGGTAGGACCGGGACCTACACCGAGGCGCAGCGCACCGAGCGCATCGACCAGGTGACCAGCACGCTGGGAATCAACCACCTGCTCGGCCGGTTCCCGAGGGAGCTGTCGAACGGCCAGCGCCAGCGCGTGGCCCTGGGCCGGGTGCTGGTGCGGCCCGCGGACGTCTACCTGCTCGACGAGCCGCTGAGCCACCTCGACGCGAAGCTGCGTGCGGCGATGCGGGCGGAGCTGAAGCAGCTCGGTGCGATGTCGAACACGACCACCGTCTACGTCACGCACGACTATCAGGAGGCGCTGGCCCTCGGTGACCGGATCGCGGTGATGCGCGGGGGCGAGTTCGTCCAGATCGGGACGCCGGAGGAGATCTGGCGCGCACCGGCCGACACGTTCGTGGCCAGGGCGCTCGGCCAGCCGGAGATCAACATGCTCGACGGGGTCGTCGACAACGGCCGAATCAGACTGGGCGACAGCTCGTTCGACGTCCCGGTGCCGCCGGGCGTCACGGTGGCAGCCGGTGACCGGGTGCGGGTAGGCCTGCGTCCCTGCGACCTCCACGTGTCACCGACGGGATCCCTGCGCGGCACCGTGCAGCTCGCGGAGCGGCTGGGCCGCAACGTCGAGCTGACCGTGGCCATCGGAGGGGAGCAGCTCATCGTGCTCGCCTCGGGCCGCGAGGGCGTCGGCGAGGGTGCGCCGGTCTCCATGACCGTCGCCGACCACGACGTCCACGTCTTCCGAGCCCTTGGGGACTCGGCGACCACCGCGGGCGATGGTGACACCACCCGGCTG
>JAQSXQ010000686.1 GCA_029256565.1 Mycobacterium sp. | reverse complement strand
AGGCAAGGCCCAACCCCCGTTTGCGCATCGGGACGCCGGCGTCGGCTTCGGCGGTGCGGCGCATCAGGTCCAACGCGGCGGTCATCCGGGCCTGGGCAGCGGCGGCGGTGGACTTGAGCCGCTCCAACTGGGCGATGCGGTCGATCAGGCCGGCCTCGTCCACCGAGGTGAGGTCGAAGTCCAGCATGTCGAACATGTGTTCGATTCTACGACCACCCACCGACAAAACGTGGCCGACGGCGAGAACGGTCTCAGGTGATGGGCGCCAACGCAGTCGCCCGTGCACGCCGGATCAGCTCGCCCCAGGCGTTGAACGCCTCGGTGTCGTCAGCCGACGAGGAACCCGCGGCAACGGCGATCAGGCTGGCGGCGACGTTGAACAGTCCCAGGCCGGTCCGGTTGACCACGCCCACCAATTCCTCGAACGCCGCCCGCTCCGAGCAGCCGCGCAGCCCGATCAGGATGCCCACCGCGACGTCGAGGTCGCGGCGGGATGCGGGTGCGGTGCGTGGCTGGCTCATGATGGCGTCCTTTCGAGAGACACACTCATGTTCGACCTCGAACCCGACGCCGTCGAGACATCCAAGCAGCGTGAGTCTGAAGGATGGCTGAACTCAGGTGGGAGCGTTCGCGGGCTGGAAGCCACCGGTGCTGTCGGCCTCGTCCTCGGCGCGGATCACGTGGACGACCGCATTGATCAATGCCAGGTGGGTGAACGCCTGCGGGAAGTTGCCGAGGTGCCGACCCGTGCGGGGCTCGATCTCCTCGGCGTACAGATGCAGCGGGCTGGCGAACGACAGCAGGCGTTCGCACAGGTGCTTCGCGCGGCTGAACTCACCGATCTCGACGAGCGCCGACACCAGCCAGAAGGAACAGATCGTGAACGTGCCCTCCTCGCCGGACAGGCCATCGTCGGTCTCCTCCACGCGGTAGCGCAGCACCAGCCCGTCTTCGGTGAGTTCGTCGGCGATGGCCAGCACCGTCGCGCGTACCACCGGATCGTCGGACGGCAGGAACCGCACCAGAACCGCCAACAGCAGTGACGCGTCGAGTGCGTCGTCGCCGTAGCGCTGCGTGAGCACGCCACGCGCGTCGACACCGTGCTCGAGTATGTCGGCCTTGATCTCCTCGGCGATCGCCCGCCACTGCTGGGCGTAGCTCTTCTCGCCTTGCAGTTCGGCGAGTTTCGAGCCGCGGTCGAGTGCCACCCAGCACATGATCTTGCTCGACGTGAAGTGCTTCGGCTCGCCCCGAACCTCCCAGATACCCCGGTCGGGCTCCTTCCAGTGCTTGATGGCCTCCTCGACCTGGTTCTTGAGCACCGGCCACAGCATCTCGGGGATCTGTTCGCGCGACTTCGCGTGCAGGTACACCGAATCGAGCATCGTGCCCCAGATGTCGTGCTGCATCTGGTCGAAGGCGCCGTTTCCGATCCGCACGGGCCGGGAGTTGTCGTAACCCGACAGGTGGTTGAGTTCCTCCTCCACCAGGTGTCGCTCGCCACCCACGGCGTACATCACCTGAAGTGGGTGCCGCTCACCGTTGTTGGCGCCGGACACGTCGGCGATGAACGCGAAGAAGTCGTCGGCCTCGCGATCCAGGCCCAGCGTGTACAGGCCCCACAGGGCGAACGTGGAGTCCCGGATCCACGAGTAGCGGTAGTCCCAATTGCGTTCGCCCTGAGGCGTTTCCGGGAGCGACGTCGTGCTCGCCGCCAACAGCGCGCCGGTGGGCGAGTAGGTGAGGCCCTTGAGCGTGAGCGCACTGCGCTGCAGATAGGACCGCCACGGATGGTCGGGGAAGTCGCCGATGTTGATCCACTGGCGCCACGACTCGCTCGTCTTCCACATCTTGTCGGCGGCCTCGTCGAACGTCTGCGGCGACGGGTGCTTCGACCAACTCAGCGCGACGAAGACGTTGTCGCCCTCCGAGAGTCGGGTGCGCGCGCGTGCCTCGTGTCCCTCGAGGCCGATGCGCAGGTTGGTGGTCAGCCGCAGCGTCGGATGCGCCTCGGGGTCCTTGCCTGCCCGGGCGATGGCCTCGCCGTACGCCGCCGCCGAGTACTCCCACGTCGCACTCTGGCGGTGGTAGTCGAACGACGGCTCGCAGCTCATCACCAGTTCCACGACGCCGCTGACGCATCGCACGGTGCGGAGCAGGATGTGCTCGGCATCCCAGTCCATCGGCGTGCGGCGGTGCGTGCGCGACCGGGTGTCCAGATCGTGCCAGGGCCCCATCACCAGCGCGTCGCGCACGATGAGCCACCCCGTGTGGGTCTGCCACGTCGTCTCGAGGATCAGGCTGCCGGGCAGATAGCGCCGGGCGGCAGGCACCGTGACGCCGTAGGGCCCGAGCCGGAAGTGTCCCGCCCCGCGGTCGAGGATCGCCCCGAACACGCTGGGGGAGTCCGGACGCGGTACGCACATCCACTCGACCGAGCCCGCCGACGAGATCAGGCAGGTGTTCTCGCAGTCGGACAGGAACGCGTAGTCGGCGATCGGCGGGAACGGATTCCGCAGCGCACCACCCGCGACGTAGGGGACGGGAGCGGTGACGGTGAACGGTGCCGAGGGCTCGACGTCG
>JAQSXQ010000685.1 GCA_029256565.1 Mycobacterium sp. | reverse complement strand
GGACTGGTCACCGAGGCGTCGTGCGCGGGCGTCGACCGGTTCGCCCGCGTCCGCGACGTGGCGCTGACCGACTTCGTGACCGCGCCGGTCGGTACCGCGCCGCGTGAGGTCTTCGACCTGCTCGAGCACGCCCCCGTCGACGTCGCGGTGCTGACCAGGCCCGACGGCAGCGTCGCAGGCGTGCTGACCCGCACCGGCGCCATCCGCGCTGGCATCTACCGTCCCGCGGTCGACGACTCCGGCCGGCTGCGCATCGCCGCGGCGGTCGGCATCAACGGCGACGTGGCCGCCAAGGCACGCGCACTCGCCGAGGCGGGCGCCGACGTCCTGGTGGTCGACACCGCGCACGGCCACCAGGAGAAGATGCTCGACGCGATCAAGGCCATCGCCTCGCTGGGCCTCGGGCTTCCGCTCGCCGCGGGCAACGTGGTCTCGGCCGAGGGGACGCGGGACCTGATCAGCGCCGGCGCCACGATCGTCAAGGTCGGCGTCGGACCCGGTGCCATGTGCACCACCCGGATGATGACCGGCGTCGGCAGGCCGCAGTTCTCGGCGGTCCTCGAATGCTCGGCTGCCGCACGGCAACTGGGTGCCCACGTGTGGGCCGACGGCGGGGTCCGGCACCCACGCGACGTCGCGCTCGCCCTGGCCGCAGGCGCATCGAACGTGATGATCGGGTCCTGGTTCGCAGGCACCTACGAATCGCCAGGCGACCTGCTGTACGACCGGGACGGCCTGGTCTACAAGGAGAGCTACGGCATGGCCTCCAAGCGTGCCGTCGCCGCCAGAACCGCATCGGACAGTTCGTTCGACCGCGCCCGCAAGGGTCTGTTCGAGGAGGGCATCTCCACGTCGCGGATGCGCCTCGACCCCGCCCGCGGCGGCGTCGAGGACCTGTTGGACCACATCACCTCGGGTGTCCGCAGCACGTGCACCTACGTCGGCGCGGCCACGCTGCCCGAACTCCACGAGAAGGTCGTGCTCGGCGTGCAGTCAGCCGCGGGCTTCGCCGAAGGGCACCCACTGCCGTCCGGCTGGTGAACAACCGCCGGTCCCCCCGGCTCCACTTCGCTGCGCTCGACGGGTTTCACCGTCGTCGCTGCGGCTAACATGTACCTCGAATGTCACCGATCGAAAGGGATCCCGTGCCGCAGGCACCTGCCGAGGCCCCCGGTATTGGGACGGGCGCCGACAGCGAGCGGCCCGCCCAGGAACCGGCTGACGCCGAGCCCTCCAGTAGGGGGCCGGACCACGTGTCCGGCGCCCCACGGGCAGGCCTCCGATGAGCCTGACCGTCACGCTGCTCAGCGTGCTGGCCATCATCGTCCTCACCGCCGGAACCGCGGTCTTCGTCGCCGCCGAGTTCTCCCTCACCGCACTCGAACGCAGCACCGTCGATGCCAACGCCAGAGACGGCGGCTGGCGTGACGGCGTGGTTCAGAAGGCGCACAAGTCGCTGTCCTTCCAGCTCTCCGGCGCGCAGCTGGGCATCTCGATCACGACGCTGGCAACCGGCTATCTCGCCGAACCGGTGGTCGCCCGCCTACTGATGACGCCGCTGACCGCAGTCGGCCTGCCGGAGGGATGGGTCGACGGCGTCGCACTCGTCCTGGCGCTGCTGATCGCCACCTCGCTGTCGATGGTGTTCGGTGAACTGGTCCCGAAGAACCTCGCGGTGGCCAAGCCCACCGCGACCGCGCGCTGGGCCGCGCCGGTGCAGTGGTGGTTCTCCAAGATGCTCACCCCTGCCATCAACGTCACCAACGGCACGGCCAACTGGATCCTGCGCAGGCTCGGCATCGAACCGGCCGAGGAACTGCGGTCGGCGCGGTCCCCGCAGGAGTTGGTGTCGCTGGTGCGCAACTCCAAGCAGAGCGGCTCGCTGGATGCCGGTACCGCCGATCTGGTGGACCGCTCGCTGAAGTTCGGCGAGCGCACGGCCGAGGAGCTGATGACTCCCCGCTCGAAGATCGAGTCGCTCGCCACCGACGAGACCGTCGCCGACCTGCTGGTCAAGGCGATGGAGACCGGCTACTCCCGTTTCCCGATCATCCGGGGCGACCTCGACGAGACCGTCGGCATCGTCCACGTCAAGCAGGTGTTCTCGGTACCGGTCGACCAACGGTCCCAGACCCGCCTCTCGACGGTCGCGCTGCCCGTGGCCACCGTCCCGTCGTCGCTCGACGGTGACTCCGTCATGACCGAGATACGCGCCAACGGCCTGCAGACGGCCTTGGTGGTCGACGAGTACGGCGGCACCGCGGGCATGGTCACCGTCGAGGACCTCATCGAGGAGATCGTCGGCGACGTCCGCGACGAACACGACGACGCCACACCGGACGTCGTCGAGATGCGCAACGGCTGGCAGGTGTCCGGTCTGCTGCGGATCGACGAGGTGAGCACCGAGACGCCGTTCCGGCCGGCGGAGGGCGAGTACGAGACCATCGGCGGTCTGGTCATGCAGGAACTCGGCCACGTCCCCGAGCCCGGAGAGACCGTCGAGCTGACCGAATTCGACCCGGACGGCCCGCTCGACGACCCGATCTTGTGGCAGGCCAAGGTGATCCAGATGGACGGCCGGCGC
>JAQSXQ010000684.1 GCA_029256565.1 Mycobacterium sp. | reverse complement strand
CTGACGGGTGAGCGCGTTGGTCGGCGGCCGGGACAGCAGCAGGGTGCCGACGCCGTCGTTCACGTGGACGCCGACGAACTCGAAGTCGCTCACGACGGGCAATCGTTCACGACGAGGCGCCGGGACCGTACCCCTGGGGGGCCCGGCGGTTGCGAGCCGCGTTGTAGCGCTCGCCGTTGAAGAACTCGATCTCCCAGTTGCCGGTGTCCTTGTTCGCGGCCAGGTGCGGCTCGACCGCGACGATCTTGCGTTCGACGGCGAGCACCTCCTCGACGGTGTGGCCGGCGAGCGAGTCCAGCTGGGTCCAGGTCGGGGGCAGCAGGAACGACTGGCCTTCTGCGAACTCCTCGAGGGCCGCTTCCGGAGTGCTCCAGAACGCGCGGTCGGTCTCGGTGTTCTCGCCGTCGGCACGCTGGCCCTCGGGAAGCGCGGCGACGAAGAAGTACGTGTCGTAGCGGCGGGTGCGCTCCTCCTTGGGGGTCACCCAGTTCGCCCACGGCCGCAGCAGGTCGGCCCGCAGCACCAGCTTCTCGTCGCGGAGGAAGTCGGCGAACGACAGCGAGTGGTTGGCCAGTGCGGCGCGCGCGTCGCGGTAGACCGACGCGTCGGACACGATGCCGTCCGGGTCGTCGGCGGGCCCGGCGAACAGCACGCCGGACTCCTCGAACGTCTCGCGCGCAGCGGCGCACACCAGCGCCTCGGCCAAGTCGACGTCCACGCCGAGACGCTCGGCCCACCAGGCCGGCTCGGGCCCGAACCACGCGACTTCGGCGTGGTCCTCGGGGGCAGGAGCGGAGCGACTCGGGGGGAACTTGAAGTCGCGCTCGTCGACGCCACCGCCTGGGAACACCATCACGCCTGCGACGAAGTCCATCGCCGAGTGCCTGCGCATCAGGAAGACCTCGATGCTCTGGCGCTCGCGCACCAGCATCACCGTCGATGCGGGTCGTGGCACCAGCGGATCGGCGTTGCGGGCCTCGGTCATGCGCGCCTCCTGTGTGCCGCGCGGGTGCGGGTGCGCCGCGCGAAGTATCGGCCGTCGATGAGATCCAGGGCGATGGACTGCCCGAACGCCTTCGACAGGTTCTCCGACGTGAGCACGTCGGTCAGCAGCCCAGCGGCGACGACCTCGCCCTCCGACAGCAGCAGGCAGTGGCTGAACCCCTGCGGGATCTCCTCGACGTGGTGGGTGACCAGCACGGTGGCAGGCGCGTCGGGATCGGCGGCGAGATCGGCCAATCGTGCCACCAACTCCTCGCGCCCACCGAGGTCGAGGCCGGCGGCAGGCTCGTCGAGCAGCAGCAGTTCGGGGTCGGTCATCATCGACCGGGCGATCAGCACGCGCTTGCGTTCACCCTCGGACAGCGTGCCGTACGTGCGTTCGGCGAGGTGCTCGGCACCGACGCTCTCGAGCATCTCGACGGCCTGCTCGTAGTCGACGTCCTCGTACTGCTCGCGCCATCGGCCCAGCACCGCGTAGCCGGCAGACACCACGAGGTCGCGGACGACTTCCCCGTCGGGAACCCGTTGCGACAGCGCCGAACTGCTGAGCCCGACGCGGGAGCGCAGCTCCGCCATGTCGGTCTTGCCGAGGCGTTCACCGAGGACGTAGGCGGTGCCGGACGACGGATGCTCCATCGCCGCGGCCATCCGCAGCAGCGAGGTCTTCCCCGCACCGTTGGGGCCGACGACGACCCAGCGCTCGTCGAGTTCGACGGCCCAGGTGATGGGACCGACCAGCGTCTTGCCGCCACGCCGCAGAGTGACCTTGGCGAAGTCGATCAACAGGTCTGGGTCGGCTGCCGCGTCTGGTGTCTCTCCTGCCCCGGGCACTCGCCCATCGTAGTCAGGCGGGGCGTGACGATCGCCCACCCGCTGACGGCGAGCCACCGATCCGGTGTCAGGCGCAGGACGAGTTGGACGAGCGGGCCGATGCCGAACGCGTAGACGAGGGTGCCGACGCCGACGGTGCCGCCGAGCAGCCAGCCGACTGCCAGCACGGTCGCCTCGATAGAGGTACGGACCAGGCGCACGGACAGGCCGGTCCGCGCGACGAGACCGGTCATGAGGCCGTCGCGCGGGCCGGGGCCGAGGCCCGCGCCGATGTAGAGGACGGTGCTGACCGCGTTGAGCAGCACCGCACCGAGCATCATCGAGATTCGCACCGCGAGGTCGGACGGTTCGGGCAGGATCGCCATTCCGGCGTCGACGGTGACCGCGATGACGATCACGTTGGCGACCGTGCCGATCCCTGGCCGGTTGCGCAACGGGATCCATGCCAGCAGCACCGCCACGCCGACGACGGCCGAGGCCAGGCCGATGGTCATGCCGGTGCGCTCCGCCAGCCCCTGATGGAACACGTCCCAGGGGCGCGGATGGCGTCGAGGTCGGCGCTCATCCGGCGGGCGTCGGCGTCGTCGGCATGGCCTGCCGACCCCGCCGCGCGGGGCGTCGTGCGGAACACCCGTCCCAGCTTGTGAGCCGAGTGCGTCATGCGAGAGGTCCAGTGTTGTGCCATGACTCGATACTGGCTCTCGTTACCCTTGTGATCAATAGCCAGTTGGGGCAAACTGGCTCGAATGATCGACGATCTGGCAGGCCGACGCCTTGAGGTGGACCTCTTGGTGCGCGAACTGGGAAACTGGCGCACGGCCAACACCAGCGGTCCGGCGTATCAGGGTCTCGCCGACGGCCTGCGGATGTTGATCGTCGATGGCCGGGTTCCGGTCGGTGGGCAACTCCCCAGCGAGCGGGCCCTGGCCGACGCGCTGCGGGTGTCCCGCACCACCGTGACGGCGGCCTACGCCCAGATGCGGGAGGACGGGTACCTGCTCGGCAGGCGGGGGGCGCGCAGCACCACCGCGCTGCCGGTGGCCACGGTCGCCGCGGTCGCTCCTGCCCCGGCGACGGTCAACCTCGCGGCGGCCACCTTCGCCGCACCCGCCGCCGTGGCGTCCCGTGCCTTCACCCAGGCCGCCGAACAGGTGACGCCGTACCTGCACGACATCGGCATCGAACTGGCCGGGGTGACGCCCCTGCGGGTTGCGCTGGCGCAGCGGTACACCGCCCGAGGCCTGCCCACCGAGCCCGACGAGATCATGGTGACCACCGGCGCGCTGCACGCGATCGGCCTGATCCTGGCCACCTACACCCAGCCCGGTGACCGCGTCCTGGTCGAGCAGCCCACCTACCACGGTGCGCTGTCTGCCATGGCCACCCGCGGGATCCGTCCGGTGCCGGTCGCGGTCACCAGTGACGGCTGGGAGGTTCCGGCGATCGAGACGGCGATGCGGCAGTTGGCGCCCAGCCTCGCGTACCTGATCCCGGACAACCACAACCCCACGGGACTGACCTTGCCGGAGAGTGGACGGCGCGACCTGGCGCGCATCATCGCCGAGACCCGCACCCGCACGATCATCGACGAGACCATCACCGACATGTGGCTCGATCAGCCCGTGCCCGCGCCACTGGCGGCGTCGATGACCTCGCGCCGCGACCTGATCCTCACGGTCGGGTCGATGTCGAAGTCGTTCTGGGGTGGTCTGCGCATCGGCTGGATCCGTGCCGAGCGCAGCACGCTGGCCACGATCGCGGCACTACGGCCGTCCATCGACATGGGCACGGCGATCGTCGAACAACTGGCAGCTGCAACGCTTCTGGGCGCCGAGGCCGAGGTGCTGCCCGAGCGGCGCGACATCCTGCGCGGCCGCAGGGCGCTGCTGCTGACACTGCTCGACGACCTGCTCCCCGACTGGCAGCCACTGCCCGGGACCGGCGGCATGTCGCTGTGGATCCGCCTTCCCGCGCCGATGAGTTCGGCACTGTCGGCGGCGGCGTCGCGAATGGGTCTCGAGATACCGCCCGGCCCACGGTTCGGGGTCGACGGCACACTCGAACGGTTCATCAGGGTGCCGTACACGATGCCCGAGGAGCGACTCACCGAGGCGATCGAATTGCTCTCCCGCGCTTGGTATTCGGTCACCGGATCGGCGACC
>JAQSXQ010000017.1 GCA_029256565.1 Mycobacterium sp. | reverse complement strand
GAGGCCGACAACACCACCGTCGTGGTGCCGGGCGCCGGCAACGGCGTGAACACCGGCTGGCTCACGGGCGACGACGCGGTGAACGTCTATGCCGAAACGTTCGCCGCAGATCCGAGCCGCAAACTCTCGGTCCTGGCGTGGATGGGCTACGACGCACCGGACAGCCTGCTCGATCCCCAGATCGCGCAGCCGGCTCAGGCCCGTCACGGTGGCAACCTGCTCGCCAACGACGTCAACGCGCTGGACGTCACCAACAGCGGCGACTCGCACGTCACCGTCGTCGGCCATTCCTACGGATCGACCACCGTGGCCGACGCATGCGCCGGCTACGACATGCGCGCCGACGACGTCGTGCTGATCGGGTCGCCCGGCACCGACCTCGCGCGCACCGCCGACGACTTCGGCCTTCCACCGGGCGGTGAAGTCTTCGTCGGTGCGGCGTCCACCGACCCGGTCACGTACATCGGCGGCGCCACCCAGGGCACGGGTGTCGGCATCGCCCTGGGAGCCGACCCTGCCCAAGCCGATTTCGGCGCCACGCGCATCAAGGCCGAGGTCGCCGGACTGTCGACACCGTGGGACGACCACAGCGGATATCTCGTGCTCGGCGGCGAGTCGCTCCATGGCATCGCCGAGATCGCCTCGGGCCACGCCGATCTGCTGGACGATCACGGCATGATCGCCGGCGAACGGCACACCGTGGCACTGCCGGGCATGCCCGATCTGGAGTTCGATCCCGAACTGTTCCGGCCGGCCACCGGCGGACACGCACATTGACCGGGCCCGAGGATTTCGCGAGCGGGCGACTTCCGCGTTGGTTGCCCGAAGAGCCGAACCGGTTCGAGGAAGTACGAGGTGACGTGGCTGCCCGGCTACCTCTGGAGCGGCTCTAGCGAGTGCGTCCGAGCGGGGGTGCCAGCAAAACCTTCCCCAGAAAAGGGACGACCCCCGCCAGGGGGGGAGGAGGCGGAGGTCGTCGTGTATCAGCCCCGGGGGGTCGGGCTGATCCACACCCGGCATAAGCCGAGTGATGTTCACTATACACACGCCGACAGGTCGCAGCGCAAGACTTGCCCGTTGCCGAAACCACGTCGTGACCTGGAATGTTGCAGCCACCCGCAGGTGGCTGATTCTGCCATCCCGCGAGCGGCTCGGGGTCGCGTCACGCCCGGCCACCTATGCTGAGATCGTGACCGCCTCCGACTCGGCCTCGGACGACGCCCGCACGGTTCCACCGGCGCCTGAGGCCGACCACCCGGTGCGTACGGCCGCGTTCTTCGACCTGGACAAGACCGTGATCGCCAAGTCGAGCACTCTCGCGTTCAGCAAACCATTCTTCGATCAGGGCCTCATCAACCGGCAGACGGTCCTCAAGTCGGCCTATGCGCAGTTCCTCTTCCTGATGTCGGGCGCCGACCACGAGCAGATGGACCGGATGCGCTCGTACATCACCAACATGTGCACCGGGTGGAACGTCGACCAGGTGAAGTCGATCGTCGCCGAGGCGCTGCACGACATCGTCGATCCACTGGTCTTCGCGGAGGCCGCGAATCTCATCGCCGACCACAAGCTCTGTGGCCGCGACGTCGTCGTCGTCTCGGCGTCCGGCGAGGAGATCGTCGCGCCGATCGCGCGGGCCATCGGGGCGACGCACGCCATGGCCACCCGCATGGTGGTCGAGGACGGCAAGTACACCGGCGAGATCGCGTTCTACTGCTACGGCGAGGGCAAGGTCGACGCCATCCGCGAATTGGCCGCCCGCGAGGGCTATTCGCTCGAGCACTGCTACGCCTACTCCGACTCGATCACCGACCTGCCGATGCTCGAGGCCGTCGGCCACCCCACGGTGGTCAACCCCGACCGGGCGTTGCGCAAGGAGGCAGCGGCGCGCGGCTGGCCGGCACGCACCTTCAACCGCCCAGTGCCCCTGCGGGATCGGATCCCCGCTCCGTCCGGCGCCGCCGTCGCCACGTCGGTCGCAGTCGGCGCCAGCGCGCTGGCAGCCGGTGCTCTCACGTACTCGCTGCTGCGCCGATTCGCGTTGTGAGCCACCGGACGACGTAGCTGAGCGCATCGGCCGTAACGATCCGGCGACGCGCTGCATTTGGCCCTTGATGTGACCGCCGTCACGGAGTAGAAAGGAAGCACGGAAGCTCGACGAGGCCAAGACCGCACCAGAAGAGAAGGTACGTTCTCCCGACTCGAGCTACCCAGCACGGATCCCCGGTACCCACGCGGAGCACGCCGCGATATGGCAAAAGTGTTGCGGGCCTGCGGAATCGAGAAAAGCGAGCGGTGACGACGACTTCTTGGGTGGAGTCACAGCCGTAGCGCATCGCGAGAACGCCGAGGCCAACCCACGCAGCCCACCAAGCACGCTTGGTAACCGGGTTCCGTGCTAGCGGGCGACGAGCCGAGTCACATCTCGAATGTGGATCGGAGCGTCGCCCGCTTTACGTTGCTGGCAACCACCCGCCAGCTCACTCCGACAACGCCTGGGCGATGCTCAACGCCTCGCGCGCGCCGGCATGCAAACCGCGCGCACTGTTGATCAACCACGCCGTCAGCCCGTCCGGCGTGCCGGCGGCGAATCCGCGAGCCGAGGCCTTGTAGTCGCCCGACTGCCGCATCCAATACATCTCCGGCACGCCGAGGCCGTGGGGATCCAGCCCGCTGTTGATGGTGATGAGCCGGGACACCGCCCGCGCCACCACGCCGTCGGCCACGCCGAACGGCTCCAACGTCAGCAGCTCACCGTGCGCGACCGCCGCCAGGACGTGGGCAGGCACCTTCGTGCCGCTGGTCATGATGTCGCCGAGGAGTTCGAGGCGACGGGCCGCGTCTCCGTCGGCTCGCGGTCTGCCCAACCGGTCGTCTTCGGCGAGATCCGACGCCGCCAGCGCGTGCAGCCGCGCGATCGCCTGCAGCGGTGCGCGCTGCCACACCCCGACCAGCGCGGTGGCGCCGCCCTCCAGTGCCTCGGCGACCCGCAGCGCGCCGGACAGGATTGGGTCCGCCTCCCCCGCGTTGGCCAGGTCCAGGGTTCCGCCGTCCAGCACCGACGACGCCCGAGCGGCGCGCACCGACGCCTCGGCGGCCGCCGTGGGCCAGCCCCGCAGGTTGTACTTGTGACGGTGCGCGCGGCCGAGGGCTTCACGCGCCTCGTCGCCTGCGGCCGCCACACCGGGGAGGTCCGCGAGCGGGGCGAGGGGATCGAAGTCGGCCACGACCGCACACGGTAATCCCCCTCGCGACACGCTCTCCGCACGGTGTCCGGGCCGCAGCGACGACCGTTGAGCCCGGCTCTCCGCTCGCTCGTCGCTCCCTCGGCACCGCCCGCAGCCGACGATGTGAGTCAGCAACCGCAGTGCAACCTCTGGTGACTACAGTCACATCCATGTCCGACACGCACACCGAGGCCCAGTCGTCCTACCCGCCTTCCGCCGACTTCGCCTCGAACGCCAACGCCACCGGTGAGCTGTACGACGCGGCCGAGTCCGACCGGCTCGCCTTCTGGGCCGATCAGGCCAACCGGTTGTCCTGGGAGACACCGTTCACCGAGGTGCTCGACTGGTCGGAGGCACCGTTCGCGAAGTGGTTCGTCGGCGGCAAGCTCAACGTCGCCTACAACTGCGTCGACCGCCACGTCGAGGCAGGCAACGGCGACCGGGTCGCCATCCACTGGGTCGGTGAACCGGTCGACGATCAGCGCACCATCACCTACGCCGAACTCAAGGACGAGGTGTGCAAGGCCGCCAATGCCCTGACCGAACTCGGACTGGTCGCCGGTGACCGCGTCGCGATCTACATGCCCATGGTCCCCGAGGCCATCGTCGCGATGCTGGCGTGTGCACGGCTCGGCGTCATGCACTCGGTGGTGTTCGCCGGCTACTCCGCGTCCGCGCTGCGGGCGCGCATCGAGGACGCCGAGGCCAAGATCGTCATCACCACCGACGGGCAGTACCGCCGCGGCAAGGCGGCGTCGCTCAAGGAAGCCGTGGACGAGGCCGTCAAGGGCGAGACCACCGTCACCAACGTTCTGGTCGTGCGGCGCACCGGGATCGACGTCGAATGGACCGAAGGTCGGGACCTGTGGTGGGACGAGGTCGTCGATCGCGCGTCGACCGACCACGCCTACGAGGCGTTCGACGCCGAGCACCCGCTGTTCCTGCTCTACACCTCGGGTACGACCGGCAAGCCCAAGGGCATCATGCACACGACCGGCGGCTACCTGACGCAGTCGTCGTACACCCACTACAACGTCTTCGACGTCAAGCCCGAGACCGACGTGTACTGGTGCACCGCCGACATCGGCTGGGTCACCGGGCACACCTACATCGTCTACGGCCCGCTGTCGAACGGCGTGACGCAGGTGGTCTACGAGGGCACGCCGACGTCACCGACCGAGCACCGGCACTTCGAGGTCATCGAGAAGTACGGCGTCACGATCTATTACACGGCGCCGACCCTGGTCCGCACGTTCATGAAGCTGGGCAGGCAGATCGCCGCCGAGCACGACCTGTCGAGCCTGCGCCTGTTGGGCTCGGTGGGCGAGCCCATCAACCCCGAGGCGTGGCGCTGGTACCGCACGGTCTTCGGTGCCGACAAGACGCCGATCGTGGACACGTGGTGGCAGACCGAGACCGGCGCCATCATGATCTCGCCGCTGCCCGGCGTCACCGACGCCAAGCCGGGTTCGGCCATGACGCCGCTGCCGGGCATCTCGGCCAAGATCGTCGACGACGACGGCAACCAGCTCGAGCCGGGCACCGATCACGGCGAGCAGGCCAACGGCTACCTGGTGCTCGACAAGCCGTGGCCGTCGATGCTGCGCGGCATCTGGGGCGACCCGGAGCGGTTCAAGGAGACCTACTGGTCGCGGTTCGCCGAGCAGGGCTGGTACTTCGCCGGTGACGGCGCCCGGTACGGCAAGGACGGCGAGATCTGGGTGCTCGGCCGCATCGACGACGTCATGAACATCTCCGGGCACCGCATCTCGACCGCCGAGGTCGAGTCCGCTCTCGTCGGGCACTCGGGCGTCGCCGAGGCCGCCGTCGTGGGCGCGACCGACGAGCAGACCGGTCAGGCCATCTGCGCGTTCGTCATCCTCAAGGCGAGCGCCAAGGGCGGCGCTGAGGACATGGTCGACGAACTGCGGGCCGAGGTGGCCAAGGAGATCTCCCCGATCGCCCGGCCCCGCGAGATCCACGTCGTGCCCGAGCTGCCGAAGACGCGCAGCGGCAAGATCATGCGCCGACTGCTGCGTGACGTGGCCGAGGGCCGCGAACTGGGCGACACCTCGACGTTGGTCGATCCGAGCGTCTTCGAGGCGATCCGCGCCAGCAAGTAGGTCAGGCCGCGGGGACCGCCCCGACCGGAACGAAGCCGGAACCGGGGCGGTTCTTGGCGGTGATGTCGGCCAGCACGGCGTTGATCGACATCGTGACGGCAGGCGTGTGCAGCGGGACGAACTTGACCACGCACGTGGGCAGTTCCTCGCTGAAGGCGCCGTGAATCATGCCGACGAGCCGGTTGTTCACCGTGACCGGCGCACCCGAGTCGCCGGGCTGGCCGCACACCTGGCTGACGATGGTGCCGGGTTCCTTGCCGGGGCCCCACGTGACGCCGCAGGAGTAGCCGGTGGTGCGACCGAGCTTGCACGACACCTCGCCGAACGCCGGGTCCGGGCCGATGCCGTCGATCTGGAAGCCGTTGACGTTGTTGACCGGCAGCACGCGGGCGCGGTCGAACTGGATGACGGCGTAGTCGAGTGCGTCGTTGCCCGCCACCATCGTCCCGAGGATGCCCTGGTTCTCCGCGGCCTCGGAGGCGACCTGTGCGCCCGGGCCTCCGCAGTGCGCCGACGTGAAGCCGATCAGGTTGCCGCGGCTGTCGGTGCCGATCGCGGTCAACGTGCAGAAGGCCTCGCCGTTGATCACGATGCCGGAGCCGCCGCCCAGCGGCACCAAGTCTGCGGCCCGGGCCGGCGTGACCGTCGGGGAGAGCAGCGCCATGGCGACGGCGACGACGCTCGCGACGACGGCGCCGCGCCACCACTGTGTTCTTTGCTGCACTCCTGGCACCTCTAACGTCTGCCCCGACCCGCTGAACGCGAAACTCGGTCAGTCTAGGCCGGGCGGGACGGTTGAGCCCCGCGCGACATGGCAACATGATCCGCAATGACCCCGACGCGGAGGACCCGTCCATGAGCGCTGGCGACCGTAAGAACGGCGTGCCGACCACGGTGGCGTCGATCCCTCTGGTGGATCCGCATGCCCCCAAGGCCGACCCATCGGTCGGCGACCTGGTGAAGGATGCGACGGCACAGGTGTCGACGCTGGTCCGGGCCGAGGTCGAACTGGCCAAGGCCGAGATCACGCGCGACGTGAAGAAGGGCCTCACCGGCAGCGTCTACTTCATCCTGGCGCTCGTCGTGCTGTTCTACTCGACGTTCTTCCTGTTCTTCTTCGCCGCCGAGCTGCTCGACACCTGGATCTGGCGGTGGGCGGCGTTCCTGATCGTGTTCGGCGTCATGGTGCTGACGACCATCCTCTTCGCGCTGCTGGGCTACCTGAAGGTCCGCCGGATCCGAGGTCCGCAGAAGACGATCGAGTCGGTCAAGGAGGCCAAGGAGGCCTTCACCCCCGGCGGTCACGACTCGAAGCAGCCCGCCATTCCGGCACAGTCGACCACAGACCCCTCGGGCTGGTAGATGCCCGGCCGCTCACGCGGTGACGTCCGGCAGCCGCCCGACCCGTCGGTCGTGCGGATCGACGGGCCATGGCGGCATCTGCAGGTGCACGCCAACGGGATTCGGTTCCACGTCGTGGAGGCGCATTCCGAGCCCGTCCCGGCCAACGCGGAACGGCCCCTGGTCATCCTGCTGCACGGGTTCGGATCCTTCTGGTGGTCGTGGCGCCACCAGCTGCGCAGCCTCACCGGCGCACGCGTGGTCGCGATCGACCTGCGCGGCTACGGCGACAGCGACAAACCGCCGCGCGGCTACGACGGCTGGACGCTGGCCGGCGACACGGCAGGCCTGATCCGCGCGCTCGGCCACGAGCGGGCCACGCTCATCGGTCACGCGGACGGTGGGCTGGTGTGCTGGGCGACCGCGATGCTGCACCCGCGGGCGGTCCGCGCCGTCGGTCTGGTCAGCTCACCGCATCCGGTCGCGCTCCGGTCCTCGGCGCTGCGCAGGCGCGATCAGGGTCTGGCGCTGCTGCCGTGGATGCTGCGCTACCAGGTTCCGTTCCTGCCCGAGCGCAGACTGGTCCGCCACGACGCCGCCCAGTTGGAGTCGCTGATCCGCAGCCGGTCGACCGGGAAGTGGCAGGCATCCGAGGACTTCGCCGAGACCATTCCGCACCTGCGCAAGGCGATCCAGATCCCGTTCGCGGCGCATACCGCGCTGGAGTACCAGCGCTGGGCCGTCCGCAGTCAGCTCCGCGGTGAGGGTCGGCGATTCATGAAGTCGATGAAGCGTCCGCTGACGGTGCCGATGCTGCATCTACGCGGCGACGCCGATCCGTACGTGCTGCCCGACGCGGTGCACCGCACGCAGCGCTACGCCCCGCACGGTCGGTACGCGACCGTCGAGGGTGCTGGGCACTACGCGCACGAAGAGGCGCCCGAGGCGGTCAACGAGCAGTTCACCCGGTTCCTCACCCAGGTGTACGGCACCTAGGAGATGCAGGTGCCGGTGGCGACGCGCTCGCTGCTGCCGACCTTCGCCATCTGCTTGGCCACCTCGTTGGCGGTCAGCACGAAACCGGTGTCGACGTCGTCGACCGCCGCACCGAACACCACGCCCAGCACGCGGCCCTCGCGGTCGATCAGCGGCCCACCCGAGTTGCCTTGCCGCACAGTGCCTCTGATGGTGTAGACCTCACGGGTCACCGTGGTGGTGTGGTAGATGTCGGGACCGTTGAGCTGGATGATCTCGCGGATTCTGGCCGGGGTGGCGGTGAAGTCGCCGCCGCCCGGATAGCCGAGCACGACCGAGTCCGTCCCGGACTCCGCCTCGGCCATGTGGAATTCCAGCGGTGCCGATGGCAGGTTCGGTACGTCGAGGATCGAGATGTCGGCGTTGGGGTCGTAGGACACCACGCTGGCGTCGTAGCTCTGCCCGTCGACCTCGACGGTCACGGTCTCGGATCCGGCGACCACGTGCGCGTTGGACATCACCCGGTTGGGCGCGACGACGAAACCGCTGCCCTCCAGTACCTTCTGGCAACTCGGCGCCACGCCGCGGATCTTCAGCACGCTGGGCCGGGTGGCTGCGACCACCTGGTCGGTGGCGAGCGCGGCATCGGGCACGTCGACGTTGGCGATCGGCGTCCTGCCGAACGGTTGCAGCACGTCGGGTAGTCCCGAGGTGTCCAGCAGCGACGAGAGCCGCGCGGGTACCCGCTGCAGCCACGGCGGGGCGACGTCGTTGACTTCGGCGAGCACGCGCGAACCACGAACGGCGGCAGCGAGATCCGGCTGGTCCGATGACGTCAGCGGGGTGGCGAGCAGCCAGGCGGCGATCAGCACGGCCACCAGTTGCAGGGCCACGCCGACCACCGAGTCGGCCGTGCGCATGGCCCGGTTGCGGATGGCGCCCCGCACGGCGCGGCCCAGCACCACGCCGGCGATCTCGCCGATCACCACGAGCCCGAGGATCAGGAACAGCGTCACGAACAACTTCGAGCGCGGGCCGTCGACGTGGCTGACGACGTGCGGTGCGAGCAGGACGCCTGCCACCGCGCCGAGGATCACGCCGACGAAGGACAGCAGGGAGCCAAGCGCCCCGGAACGCCAGCCGGAGACGGCGGCGACGAAGGCGACGGCGAGAACGGCCAGATCCAGCCACTGCGAGGAAGTCATCGTTGGCCCTCACCGTAGCTGCTGGTGGCGTCGACGAGCGCCATTGCCGAGTCGAGTTCGCGCACGTCGTCGGTGTTCCACGGCTTGGCCCAGCCCGCGACGTCGAGCAGAGCGGAGATCACCTGGCCGGTGAAACCCCACACCAGCATCTGGTTGAGCAGGAATGCCGGGCCTGCGTAGCGGCGCGACTTCTGCTTGCGGTAGACCATCAGCCGGTTCTCCGGGTTGATGAAGGCCCGCACCGGCACGCGCGCGACGATCGCGGTCTCACCGGGGCTGACGACGCCGACCGGGCCCGGGTCCGGCGAGTACGCCAGCACCGGTACGACGTGGAAGTTCGACGGCGGGATGAACATCCGCTCGAGTACCGCGAGCGGGTGCAGTCGGTCGGTGTCGATGCCGGTCTCCTCGCGGGCCTCGCGCAATGCGGTGAACACCGGACCGGTGTCCTCCGGATCGCTGGCGCCGCCGGGGAAGGCGGCCTGGCCGGCGTGGTTGCGCAGCGTCGAGGCGCGCACGGTGACGAGCAGGTCGGCGTCGTCGGGCAGTGTGCCTGCGGGCGCGTCGCGCGGACCGGAGAAGAGGACGAGCACGGCGGCGTCGCGTCGGATGCCCGTCGCCGTCGCGGCGGTGCTGGCCACGTCGAAGGCGGCGCGGACGTCAGGTGGGACGCGCCGGGTGTAGGCGTCGGGGATGTCGCGGACGTTGTCGACGAGACCCTTCAGCCAGGCCGGGGCGGCATCGGGGGTCAATCGATCCCCGTCGTGCTCCGCGCTCAACCCTGCACTCCAATCCGTGGGTTCACCGCCTCCGCGATCTCGTCGGCAGTGGCGAATGACCGGGGCAGGATCTCGGCAACGCTACCGTCCATGCGCAGCACGACGGTCGCGGGCATCACGTTGGGCACCTTCAGCGCAGAGGCGACGAGGCGACGTCCGTCCTGCAGTGTCGGCAGGCGAACGCCCAGTTCGGCGAGACGCAGCAGCGCCGCGGTCTCGTTCTCGTCCTGATGGACGGTGATCACGGAGACCGCCGGACCCATCCGGCGCTGGTACTCGGCCATCGCGGGCAGTTCGTCGGCGCACGGCCCGCACCAGTAGGCCCACAGGTTGAGTACGACGGGGCGGCCGTCGACGGCGCGGCCCACGTTCACCGGCGCGCCGTCGCCCGCGCACTCGAGGGTGACGTCGCGCAGCGACTGCGGTCCCGCGCCGGGTCCAGGGCCGGGGCACGGTGGGAGGTCGGCCTCGGCGCGGGGGCCGGCCAGCGCCTCGGGGGTGTCGGCGTCGCGATGGTCGCGGGCCACGTAGGAGTCCCGCGGACCGGCCGTGGGCTCGGTGCCGTCGAGTTCGCGCCAGAAGGCGACGCCGAGGCCGACGAGAACCACCAGCACCACGACCGTCCAGCGCGCCGACCTGCTCATCGCCGCGTTCCTCGCGTCACGACGCCGACCTACAGGCCGGCCAGGGCCAGCAGGTGTTCGGTCTCCGGCCCCTTGACCAGCGGGGCGGCCAATGCCGGGTCGGTCGGCCCCGTGCCGAACGACGGGCAGTCCTTGGCCAGCACGCAGACCCCGCACGCCGGCTTGCGGGCATGGCAGACACGCCGACCGTGAAAGATGACTCGGTGACTCAGCAGCGTCCACTCCCGACGCTCGATGAGTTCACCGATCGCGTGCTCGACCTTCACCGGATCCTCGAGTTCGGTCCACCGCCACCGCCGCACCAGCCGGCCGAAGTGGGTGTCGACGGTGATGCCAGGGATGTCGAACGCATTGCCGAGTACGACGTTGGCCGTCTTGCGTCCGATGCCCGGCAGCGTGACGAGTTCTTCGATGGTCTTGGGCACCTCGCCGTCGAAGCGTTCGACGAGTTCCTGGCCGAGCCGGAGCAACGACGTGGCCTTGTTCCGGTAGAAGCCGGTGGGGCGGATCAGCTCCTCGAGTTCGGCCCGGTCGGCCTGGGCGTAGTCCAGGGCGGTTCGGTACCGCTTGAACAGTGCGGGAGTGGTGAGGTTCACCCGCTTGTCGGTGCTCTGCGCGGAGAGGATCGTGGCGACGGTCAGCTCCAGCGGCGTGGTGAAGTCCAGCTCGCAGTAGACGTGCGGAAATGCTTGCGCCAGAGTGCGATTCATCCTTCGTGCCCGGCGCACCAGGCCCAGGTGAGTTTCGTTGTCCCATTTCCCACCGGGCGCCCGCACAGTCACGTCGTCCAGCCTACTGACGAGGCGCTTCTACGATGCTGCGACCGGTGGCAATTCGTGATCCCGCTGAGATGTTCGGCGTGTTTACTTCAGCGTTGTGTCGTGGTTGCTCGTCGCCTTCATCCCAGCACTGTTGATGCTGGCGACGTTCGGGCTGAGCCGTCTCGAGGAGAACCTCGTCGACGATGCCGTCTCCCCCGCCGACGTGGCCGCCGCACTCGAGAAGGCCAGGGCCGACTGCGCCCGCCCTGCGGCCCCCCGCGACGACGTCGACGAGTACGACTCCGACGCGTTCTACGAACCGTATGAGCCCTTCGGTGGGCGCTACGGCGACCCCGTACTCGCCGAAGCGCCATCCGGTTTGCCGGCTCGGATATACGTCCATCACCGGACCAATCCGGAATTTCAGCCGACTCGCCAGGCGGATCGTGTGTAGCGTTGGCACGTCGAGAAGCGGCCAACCACTAGACTGAATCTGCCATTCCAAACCGGTTTTGGCCTGCGCGTGTCGTGATGACCCGAGAACATAAGAGGGGCAACGTGGACGAGATCCTGGCTAGGGCCGGAATCTTCCAGGGAGTCGAACCAGCAGCGGTCTCCGCGCTGACGAAGGAACTTCAACCTGTCGACTTTCCGCGCGGGCACACCGTCTTCGCCGAAGGTGAACCCGGTGACCGGCTGTACATCATCATCACCGGCAAGGTGAAGATCGGTCGCCGCTCCCCCGACGGTCGCGAGAACCTGCTGACCATCATGGGTCCGTCGGACATGTTCGGCGAGCTGTCGATCTTCGATCCGGGGCCTCGTACCTCCAGTGCCACCACCATCACCGAGGTTCGCGCCGTCGCGATGAACCGCGACGCGCTCAAGGCGTGGATCAAGGATCGGCCGGAGATCGCCGATCAGCTGCTGCGCGTGCTGGCCCGCCGGCTGCGCCGCACCAACAACAACCTCGCCGACCTCATCTTCACCGACGTGCCGGGCCG